>JAISLN010000124.1 GCA_031290835.1 Prevotellaceae bacterium | reverse complement strand
CGCCCATACGGGTTGTTGTTCTTTGTCATGTACTCCGTCGCTTTGGTTACCAGCCCGGCAAACTTCAGGCTTCGCCCGTACAGCGCTTCGAGGTTTCCAAAGGCGGAAACGTTGCAGTTGGTCATCTGCTGCATGACTATTCTAAACTCGTCTAACGGGTGCGACGAGAGGTATATGCCGACAAGCTCGCGCTCCCGGTTGAGCATGGTCAGCTTGTTTACATCGCCGGGGATTGCCGGCGGCTTGGGTTTTTGCACCACGTCGATGCCGACGCTCCCGCCAAAGAGCGACTGCTGCTGCGAGTTTTTGCTCTGCTGCTGCAAGACGCCAAATCGTATGAGCGCGTCAACAAAGGTAGCGCTGTCGCCGCTTACGGGTGCAAAGTAGGCTTCCCTGTTGATGCCGAGGCTGTCCAGCGCACCCGAGCCGGCAAGGGATTCGAGCGTCTTTTTGTTGCACGATTGCAGGTTGATGCGCTCCACAAAGTCGTGGATGTCTTTAAAGGCGCCGTTCGCCGTTCGCTCTTCGATGATGTTGAGCGCGGCATTTTCGCCCACGCCTTTTATGGCGCCCAGCCCAAAGCGGATGTTGCCGTCCTTGTTTACGGTAAACGCGAGCAAACTTTCGTTCACGTCGGGGCTGAGCACGGCTATGTTCATGTAGCGGCACTCGTCCATGAACTTCGATACTTCGTCGATGTTGGAGAGGTTGCAGCTGAGCAGCGCCGCCATGTACTCCGAAGGGTAGTTGGCCTTGAGGTAGGCGGTTTGGTAGGCTACCCACGAGTAGCAGGTGGCGTGCGATTTGTTGAACGCATACTCGGCAAACGCCGTCCAGTCGCTCCAAATTTTGCCCACCACGCTTTCGTTATGCCCGTTGGCTTTGCATCCCTCAAAAAATTTAGGTTGCAGCTTGTCCAGCTTTTCCCTGATTTTTTTCCCCATTGCCTTTCGCAGCTCGTCGCTTTCGCCGCGCGTAAAGCCCGCCAGCTTGCGCGACAGCAGCATGACCTGCTCCTGATATACGGTGATGCCGTAGGTTTCGCTCAGGTATTCCTCCATTTCGGGGATGTCGTACGTTACTTTTTCCGGCCGCTGCTTGCGCTCGATAAAATCGGGAATGTAGCCTATAGGCCCCGGGCGGTACAGGGCGTTCATGGCGATGAGGTCTTCAAATCTTGTTGGTTGCAGGCTTCGCAGGTACTTGCGCATACCGTCGCTTTCAAACTGAAACGTGCCTACGGTGTCGCCGCGGCTGTACAGCTTGTAGGTAGCTTCGTCGTCAATGGGGATGCTGTCGATGTCGATAGCTATGCCGCGGCTTTGCTTGATGTTGGCAACAGCCTCCTTGAGGATGGAGAGGGTTTTCAGCCCCAGGAAGTCCATTTTTATCAGCCCCACGTCTTCCACCTTGGTGCCTTCGTACTGCGTTACGGCAATTCTTTTTTTCTCCTTGCCGCTGCTGTTTTTGTCATCGGTGGTGCTAATGGGTACAAAGTTGGTGAGGTCGTCTGCGCCGATGATGACGCCGCACGCGTGCACGCCTACGTTGCGCACCGTGCCTTCGAGTATCTGCGCAAACTTGATGGTGTCGCTCATCAGCGGGTCTTGCGACGCTGCGGCAGCTTTCATTTCGGGAATGTTTTCCACTGCGTTTTTGACGGATACTGCGTTGCGCGGCAGCTGGTCGATGAGGGCGGACAGGCGGTTGCTCTCCTGCAGCGGCAGCTTCTGCACGCGCGCCACGTCCTTTATGGCAGACTTGGCGGCCATGGTGCCGAACGTTACAATCTGCGCCACCTTTTCCTGACCGTACTTGTCGGTAACGTACTGCAAAACCTTGTCGCGCCCGTTATCGTCAAAGTCGATGTCGATGTCGGGCATGGAAATTCTGTCGGGGTTGAGGAAGCGCTCAAACAGCAGGTCGTACTTGAGCGGGTCAATATCGGTAATGCGGAGGCAGTAGGCCACCACCGAGCCGGCCGCCGAGCCTCGCCCGGGGCCAACCCATACGCCCATTTCGCGGGCTGCCGCAATGAAATCCTGCACAATGAGGAAGTAGCCCGGAAAGCCCATATCAATCATGGTGTTCAGCTCAAAATCTATGCGGTCCTTTATTTCCTGCGTAATTTCGGGGTAGCGCCCCTTGGCGCCCGGCACGCTGCCTTTTTCTACGCCGTTGTAGGCGATGTGGCGCAGGTAGTCGCCGTCGCTTTCAAAGCCTTCGGGCAGGGGAAACTTGGGCATGATGGCCTTGCTGTTGATGTCGTAAATCTCCACCTTGTCGGCTATTTCTATCGTGTTGGCGAGCACTTCGGGAATATCGGAAAAGAGCGCCTGCATTTCGGCGGTGCTTTTAAACCACTCCTGCCTCGTGTAGCGCATGCGCGTGGGGTCGTTCACGTCGGCGGCGGTGCTGATGCACAGCAGGCGGTCGTGCGCCTGCGCCTCATCCTCGTTGACGAAGTGCACATCGTTGGTGGCAATGCACTTCACGCCCAGCTTTTGCCCCAGCTCCAGCAACTTTTCGTTGACGAGCTGCTGCCTTGGGTAGGTTTGCTGCTCGGCCGTAGGGTCGGTTGCCTTGTGCCGCTGAAGCTCTAGGTAGTAGCCGTCGCCAAACAGCGCCTTGAACCACAGGATGCTTTTTTCGGCGCCCGCCAAGTCATTTTTCAGAATATACTGCGGAATTTCGCCGCCCAAGCACGCCGACGAAGCGATAAGCCCCTCGTGGTATTTTTCCAGAATTTCCTTGTCGATGCGCGGCTTGCCGTAAAATCCCTCCAAAAAGCCCAGCGACACGAGCTTCATCAGGTTATGGTACCCAACCTTGTTTTTGGCCAGCAGCACGAGGTGGTCGCCGCTGAGGTCGTCCTTACCTTTCCGGTCAAACCGGCTCTCCGCAGCCACGTACACCTCGCAGCCAATGATTGGCTTGAAGCGCTTTTCCTTGGTTTCGCGCAGCTGTAGCCTGAGCGCGGCGGTGCTTTCGCCCTTTTTTTCCGCCTCCTCTACTTGCTTGCCGATGGCGGCAATGGATTTATTCAGGGCGCCGTTTTTTTTGTTGATGTAGTCAAAAAATTCCTTCACGCCGTACATGTTGCCGTGATCGGTTATGGCTACGGCTTTCATGCCGTCGGCAATGGCTTTGTCAACAAGGTGGGAAATTTTTGAAGCGCCGTCGAGTATGGAGTACTCCGTGTGGACGTGAAGATGAACAAACATGGTGTGCCGGATTTTTTTTAGAGAAAAAAATTTCGGTAAAAGTACAATTTTTTTCTTGCTTCTCCGAAAAATAAAAGTAGAAAAATGCGTACTTTTGCGCCATGTTACTTCTTTTCAGACATAAAAAAAAGTTGCTGCTCTGCCTGTCCCTTGCGGCGCTCGCGGCAGCCTGCACCAAAGAGTACGATTGCCCCGTGCCCGGCGGGGTGCGCGTTGACTTTGACGTGTGCATGCCCGCTTACGACATTATGAAGGCCACGGTGCGCCCTAACTCTGGATACAACCAGCACGGCGTGATAGTGTTTCGCTACCACAACGCCCCCAACGAGGTGTTTGCCTTTGACGCCACCTGCCCCAACAGCGAGGAGTGCCTTGCCTCAGGCGTAGTGGCGCCGGTTAAGTTGGAAGTGTATGCGGAGTGCAGGAAGTGCAAGTCGCGCTACAGCCTGATAGACGGCAGGCACACCGAGAAAAAAATAAAGCTTCGCGCCTACTTCGTAATTCCCATGCTAAACGCCACTGACTGTTACTACGTGCGCAGCTACTACGGGCAGTAGCCAAAAAAAATCGCACAAAAGCATAGGCTGATGCTGAATCTACATTTTTGGAGATTTCGAATTATTTTGTACCCTTCCTCTGTAAAAAAGCTGTTTTCATTCTCACGGGCTTGGAAAATCTTGGTTTTTCAGCTAATTTTGCGGCTGAATTTTAAGCCAAAGCAACATGCGCGTTCACTTTATAGCCATTGGCGGAAGCGCCATGCACAACCTTGCGCTTGCGCTGCACGCCAAGGGATACGCCGTGAGCGGCTCGGACGACGAAATTT
>JAISLN010000123.1 GCA_031290835.1 Prevotellaceae bacterium | reverse complement strand
AGCGCCACTTTAAGCGCAATGCCCACGGGTATCGTAAAGATGGCTGTCCACAGCGCGGCGCTGTTGGTGGCCTTTTTCCAGAGCAAGCCCATGCCGAATACTACCACCACGCCCGGATAAATGAAGCCGGTGTACTCCTGAATATACTGAAACGCTTGGTCAAGGCCGCCCAAGAGGGGTTTTGCCGCAAACATGGCTATTACCAGCGCCACCAGCGCGGTGATGCGCCCTACGGTTACCAGCTGCTTTTGGGAAGCTTTTTTATTGATAAGCGTGTGGTAAATATCCATCGTGAAAATGGTAGAGGTGCTGTTGAGCATCGACGCCAGCGACGACACAATAGCGGCCACCAGCGCGGCAAAGGCAAGCCCTCTGATGCCCACAGGCGCAAAGTTTGCCAGCAGCCACGGGTAGGCGTGGTCGGCTTTGGTTATGGTGCCAACAATCTCCGTATTGCCCATGTAGGCTTCGGCGGCGGCCTTAAGCTCGGGGCTGGCAAAGAGCACGTATGCCGCTATGCCCGGCACTACCACAATGATGGGAATTAAAATCTTGAGGTACCCCGCAAATATTAGGCCTCGCTTGGCTTCCTTCTGGCTCTTGGCGGCAAGCCCCTTTTGGATAATGTACTGGTTAAATCCCCAATACCCCAAGTTGGTAAGCCACATGGCGCCAAAGATAACGGCTAAGCCCGGAATATCCTTAAAAATGTCAAACACCTCTCCGTTTTCCACCAGCTCTGTTCCCTTAGGGATAATCATGTGGAAGTGCATCGTTTCCTGTACTTCGCAAAATGCCACTATTTTTTGGAATCCTGCTATAAGGCTGCCTCCTCCCACGGCGTTGAGCGCCACAAAAGCGGTAACCAATCCGCCGCCTACCAAGAAAATTACCTGTAGCACATCCGTCCACGCCACCGCTTTCAAGCCGCCGTAAATGGAGTAAACGCCGGCAAAAAGCAGCAGCCCAACGACGCCGTACATTACCGGCACGCCGAGTATCATGTTCATGGCAAGCGCTCCCAGCCACGCCACCGACGTCAGGTTGACAAACACGTACACCAGCAGCCAAAAGAACGAAAAGAAAAAGCTCACGCCCTTGCCGTAGCGTTCCTTTGCAAGCTGCGGAATGGTGTATATTTTCTTCTCCAGCATAAGCGGCAGCAAGAACTTTGCCACCAGAATAAGCGTAATTGCCGCCATCCACTCGTAAGCTGCGACGGCAAGCCCAATGCGGTAGCCCGACCCGGACATTCCGATAAAGTGCTCGGCGGAAATGTTGGCCGCTATGAGCGAGGCTCCAATAGCCCACCACGTAAGCGTTCCTCCCGCCAAAAAGTAATCTTTGGTTGTCTTTTCTTCGCCCTTTTTGGTGCGCGAAAGCCACAACCCCAACCCTATAATTAGCGCTGCATACGCTATAAAAATAAGGTAGTCTATCGTTGCAAATCCTGCTGCGTTCATGGTAATGTGTTTAAGTTGGTTGTTATTTGGTTGAGAATTGGTAAATGGTTTCGCTTGTGTAAGTCTGCCCCGGGCTTAGCGCCGTGCTTGGGAAATCGGGCTGGTTGGGGGTATCGGGAAAGTGTTGCGTTTCGAGGCAAAAGCCGTAGCGCTTTACGTACTGCACATCGTCAACGCCAACGAGCGAGCCGTCCAAAAAGTTGCCTGAGTAGAATTGCACGCCCGGCTCGGTGGTATATACCTCAAGGATACGTCCGCTGGCCGGCTCGTACACCGTTGCCGCCAAGCTAAGCTCGCCGCCGCCTGAGCGGAGCACAAAGTTGTGGTCGTATCCGCCGCCGTTTTTCAGCTGCTCGCTGTCGTCGTCAATGCGCTCGCCAATGGCGCGGGGAGTGCGGAAGTCAAAGGGCGTTTCGGCAACTTCTGCCAGCCCAACGGGTATTAGCCCGGCGTCCACTGCCGTGTACTTATCCGCCAAAATCAAGAGCTCGTGCCCCAGCACGTCGGGCGCTTTGCCTGCCGAAAGGTTAAAGTAGGCGTGGTTGGTAAGGTTGCAGTGCGTGAGCTTGTCGGTGGTTGCCTTGTAGCCTATTTTCAGCTCGTTGTTTTTTGTCAGCCAATAGGTGACCTCTACGTTTAGGTTTCCCGGATAGCCTTCTTCGCCATCCTTGCTCAGGTAGGTCAGCTTAAGCCCCACCGCGTCCTTTTCGCGCAGCTCCTCTGCGCTCCACACCGCTTTGTCAAAGCCATTGATTCCGCCGTGCAGATGGTTTACCCCGTTGTTGGCGGCAAGCGTGTACTCCACTCCGTTGAGCGTAAACTTGGCGTTGCCGATGCGGTTTCCGTAGCGGCCAATCAGGGCGCCAAAGTAGGGTCCCGATTTTAGGAACGCCTCGCTGCGGTAGCCGTCGAGCGACGGAAAGCCGAGCGCAATGTTGCCCGCTACGCCCTCCCTGTCGGGCGTCCATAGCTCCGTAATAGTACCGCCATAGGTGGCGATTTTCAATTTTACCCCCTGCCCGTTGGCGAGGGTGTAGAGGTCAACTTGCTGACCGTTGTGTGCGCCAAATGGCTCTTTGGTAATTTCCATTTTGCTGCTTGTTTTGTTGCCGCCACATGAGCAAACGCCCATGGCTACGATGGCTGCGAGGTTTATAAATTTTTGGTTCATGAGGATGGTGTGATAAAAATTTGTCAAAAGTAAATATTTTTTGGTACAAAAAAAATTCTCGCGAAAAACATCCGGCAACCTCACCACCATGCAGCAAGCCAACCCTCCCTATCTGCCAATGCTATTTTTATTTTGCCGCAAACAAGCGGGCATAATTTTTAGCTTCGCGCTTTTTCCAGTCGCCCTTATGGTAGGCGTAGCTAACCATGAGCGGCGCCACCGTAGTGGCTTCGGCGTACACCATCTGTTCGTACACGGTATCAACTTTTCCCCAGCTGCTGGCTTCCCGGAGCGTAGAGCTTGAGCAGGCGCCATCGCGCACGTCGGCTACGGTAATTTGAATGGCGTACTTGTGCATGGGAACATTTTTGCCCAGACATTCGGCGCAAACCACCGTGTCTTGCGCAAAATTTTTGGGCACACCGCCGCCAACCATGAACAGGCCTGTTGTTCCTGCGGCAATTTTTACGGCGGTCAGCTCGCGAAAATCCGCCACAGAGTCGATGGTTACGTAGGGCTGCCCCTTCTGTATCCGCTCCGTTTGGTGCATCACCAACCCAAAGCCCGCGCTGCAATCGGAGAATGCCGGCACAAAAACGGGAACGTTCTTTTCGTAGCAGGCTTGTATGAGCGATTCCTTTTTCTTGGCGTTTTTGGTAAGCCACCGGCCTATTTCGGCAATAAATTCGCGCGATGAGTACGGGCGCGGCTCAAGCGTATCGGCTATTGCCTTAATAGCGGCGTCGCACGCCTGCAGCTCCTCCTCGTCGATGTAGGTGTCGTAAATTCGGTCGATGTAAAGGCTGCGCAGCTTTGCGTCGTCTGCGTGCTGCGTCCCCCTGTAGTGCTTGTAGCCGAGCGCCTCAAAAAAATCCATGTCGATAATGGAGGCGCCGGTAGCCACCACCGCGTCCACCATGTTGCACTGCACCATATCCACGTACACCTGCATACAGCCGCCCGCGCTGGTGCTCCCCGCAAGCGTAAGGATGTTGCTGCACGCGGCGTCGTTCACCATCATTTGCAGAATATCGGCTGCACGGGCGGTTTCGCGCGAGGCAAACGACATGCTGCGCATGGCGTCAACGATTGCTACGCTGTTGATTTTTTTTATATCTATATGCTTCACTGCCTCGTTGAGCAGCGATTTTTTTTCTTGCTTTGACATTCTTGCTTTTTTAATTGTCTTTTTTGGGAAGTTTTCCCTCTCCACTATTCGTTATTCGCTATTCGGTAGCGTCATACATTGTATGATGCTATATTTTTCCGGATTGGCTTCGCTTCGATTGCCCGTAGGGCAATAATATCAATAGAAATCGGCGTCTCTCTTTTTCTCAATTGGCTTCGCCGAGCTCCGCTTCGCTCCGGTTTCCCGCAGGGAATTAATAAAAAACGATGAAGTTAAAGCCCTGCGGGCTATTGGTGATAAGGGGGTATCCTATTTTGCTATTGATATTATTGCCCTACGGGCAATCGAAGCGAAGTTCGGCGAAGCCAATTGTAGCAGAACTCGGCGCAACATCATACAATATTATGACACTACCCACTATTCGTTATTCGTTATTCGTTATTCGTTATTCGTTATTCGTTATTCACTATTCGTTATTCACTATTCGTTATTCACTAAATTACCGGATAGTAGTACGATACAAAGCAGAGCGCTACGAGCGCCGTTCCGTATTTTTTTTGCGGCGTAATAGTTTCGTGGAGGTACTTGACGTCTTCCAGCCTGTAATCTTCTTCAAAACCATTAACGTATAGCTCGTTGAGGCTTGAGCGCAGCAGCGTTTGCAGGTCGTTCGGGCTATAGTCGCCATAGTTTTCGCAGACCAGCCCGCCGTACTTTTCGTTGGTTTTGCGGTTGTAGAGCCAGCCGTAAATAATACCCGCCGTTCCCCGCTCACCCTTGCTCACCGTGCAGGTGCTCATGATAGATTCTACCACGCACCCGTGCACCATACCTGCAGGTTGCTGCACCAAAGTAGCTATTCCGGGAAGTATGGAAGAATATGTCATAATGTTGTATTTTTCAATGTTGGCGTCCTTGAGCGCGAGGTGGTAAGATCCTGCGTGTACTGCAATATCGCTCTCCCCCTTCCCCTGCGTTTCAAAGTAATCCTTGGGAATACGGCAACCCAGCATGACGCCTTTTGCCTGTTCTCCGGATAAAACCTGTACGCCTGCTCCCAACGCAACTCCTTGCAGCTCCTTTTCTGTACTCACAGCAATAGGACTAATGGTTTGGTTCTTCATTTTCAGCTCATAAAATATAAATTGGTGAATAATCAACTTTGCAGCTGCTCCGGCATACGCGCAGTGCAACCGCTAAACAATACGCCTCCCTGCCGGAGGCATAGCTATTTTGACGCCATATATTACTACACTTGTGTTTTAGGCGGCTTGTCAGATGTTAAAGCGCACCGCTACGCTCGCCAAAAGGGAGCATAGTACAACATTCCTATATACGGTAAAAAAAAGCTTTCCGCTTAAGAGGAAGCAGCGTGAGTAAAGGTTTTTCATTTTAATTTTATAGTTCAAAAAAAACAGGTTTACGACCCGCAAAAAACAAAAAAAGACCTTTATTCTCGCACCTGACGCTGTCGATGTATCCATCAGGTTTTGAGAATGTTGTATTTCCTTAGAGAAGCTCTCCGACAGAAATTATCAGGCTGCAAAAGTAGCATAAAAAATCATTAATGCAATACTTTGAAAATATTTATTTATAAACGGCCGAAGATATTTCTCCCCCCAAAAAAACCAATGCTGTTTTTCAGCAACATAGGATATAGCATTGGCAACAAATTTCCGCAACGGTAAATTTATTATAGGCGCATTCAGGATTGTTTTGTACATTTGCGATGGTTATTGAGAACTGCGCTGCCTTTTCACGGTATTTGTTTAACTTCAAAAATTCGGCTCTTATGTCTGCTATTTTTCCCCGTATTTTCTCATTCTTTGCTGTTTTGGTTGCCATTGCAGCATTGGCTGCGTGCGGTGCAGAAAAAAAAGTTTCCCAAGCTCCTATACCCGATTTTAAGCCGCCCCAAGAGCTCCCTGCGGTGGAGCAAAAAGCGCCCGAACCCCCTGCACCCGAGGAGGCCGACGAGGCAAAAGCCGGCAAAAGCCGGAGCAAAAAGGAGAAGCGCACACCGGTTGAGGAAGAGTATGACGAGGAGGAGGAAGAAGAAGAAGAGGAGGACGTTTTGGACAACAGCAATATCTTTTTTCAGTACGCCTCGGCGGAGCTCAGCCCCGCGGCAAAAAGAGAGCTTGCAAGAGTTGCCGCCATTATGAAGCGCAACAAAAGCGCCCGCGTTACCCTAACAGGGCATACCTGCGACAAAAGCAGCGCATCGGTCAACATACGCCTTAGCCAAAAGCGCGCCAACGCTGCCTCCGGCTACTTGCAG
>JAISLN010000122.1 GCA_031290835.1 Prevotellaceae bacterium | reverse complement strand
GTTGGCGGCGCCTTTGTAGTAGTAGTTGCCCGCTATTACGGCTACCATATCGGCGTTGCCGATGCAGCGCTGGTCGCGGAGAAAGCGTATGGCGTAGCGCAGAAATTCGTCGTTGTTTTTGAGCGGCGTTGCCGGGTAGCAGTACACGCCGTACAGCAGCGACAGCTCGCGCGTAAGGTGGTCGCGGTAGCAAAAGACGAATATGGGGTTTTTGCCGCGAAACGCCGCCAGGTAGCGCGGCACGCGCCCGGTGTAGGTGTCGGTTACGAGGGCGCGGATGGGCAGCTCCCGGCTCGCCTGCACGGCGGACTTGGAGAGCACAATAGCCACCTTGTCCTTTATGCCCACGTTGGGCTGGTGCTCGTGGGGTTGCAGGGTTTTTTCCACCGTAATGGCAATTTTGCTCATGGCGCGTACCGCCTCCACGGGGTATGCGCCGTTGGCTGTTTCGCCGCTCAGCATGATGGCGTCGGTGCGCTGGTAGATGGCGTTGGCCACGTCGGTTACCTCGGCGCGGGTGGGGCGCGGGTGCGCTATCATGCTGTGCAGCATCTGCGTGGCAATAATCACGGGCTTTCCGCGCACCTGACACTTTTCTATGAGCATTTTTTGAATGCCCGGTATCTCCTCAAACTCCACCTCAACCCCCAGGTCGCCTCGCGCCACCATAACTCCGTAGGCAAAGTCCAGAATTTCGTCAATGTTGTCCACGCCCTGCCGGTTTTCGATTTTGGCAATAATCTTGATGTGGCTTCGGCGCTCGTCCAGGATTTTCTGCACCGCCAGCACGTCGTCCTTTGTGCGCACAAAGGAGTGGGCAATGAAGTCGATGTTGTTGTCCACCGCCCAGCCGATGTACTCCACGTCGCGGCTGCTGAGCGGCGGCAGGTGGATCTCCACGCCGGGGATGTTAACGGTTTTGCGCCCCCTGATGACGCCGCCGTTGCGGACTTCGCACAGCAAAAAGTCCGGCTTTTTGTCCACCACCTTCAGCTGCAAGTCGCCGTCGTCTATGAGCACGGCGGCGCCGAGCGGCACGTCGCCCACAAAGCCGGCGTGGCTCACGTACAGCATTTCGCGGCACGATAGGGCGGCGGGGTTGCCCGCAACCTTCACCATGTCGCCCGCCGCCACCTGCAACCCGGCCTCGTCGGCCATGGCGGTGGTACGAATTTCGGGTCCCTTGGTATCAACCAGAATACCGATTTTGGAGGAAACCTTGCGCACATTTTCCACAATCTTCATCGAGCTCTCGAGCGTTTGGTGGGCGGTGTTGATGCGCACAACGTTCATGCCCGTTTCGTAGAGCTCCTGCAGAAACGCCACATCGCACCGGTGGTCGGATATGGTGGCAACGATTTTTGTTCTCTTCTCTAACGCTAACTTCATCGAAAATATTTTTTACGCGCAAAAGTAGCAAAAAAAGGGAGGCGCTGCAAGCAAGCCGAAACAACGGGGTGCATTTCAAATTATCGCGAGCATGAGGGGTTGTCTCAAAAGCCCCAAAAATATAGAGAGTGAATGTTTTTCTATCAAGAATCCATCAGGATGATCTCTCGCAACAGTTTGAAATACTCCAAAAAAAACGTACTTTTGCACGCGCTTGCTACAAAGCAATAACCTTAAAATTGTTAAACGGATGGAAGTAACCCGACGCATTTTGGCTTTCGCAGCGCTGCTGCTTTCCGCCTCTCTCTGCGCCGCGCAGGGCTTGCAGCCCGAGTGGAGCGCCACCTTCTTTGCCTTTGCCGACAACCGCGAGTACAAGCCGGAGCAACGGCAAGTGCCGCAGAGCCTTCTCGGCTCGTGGCTTGTGCCCGAAGTCGGCTTGCGGTTTGACAGCATTCACCGCCTGTGCACGGGCGTTGGGCTGCTGCAACAGTTTGGCGACGTCGAAAAGTTTCCGTCGCGGGTGGAGTACGTTGCCTACTACCGCTACTGCGCCAAGCCTTTTGAGCTGTACGCGGGCGTTTTTCCCGCGCAGCAGCTGCTCGCCGACTACCCCAACGCGCTCTTTTACGACTCCATCGTCAACCTGCGGCTAAATTCCGCCAACATTTTCTGGAAAATATTCGGCGAGCAGTGGCACGCCGATATTTGGTTGGACTGGGCAGGCCGTCAAACAGCCACGCAGCGCGAAGCGTTCCTCGTGGGCGTCGCCGGACGCTACCGCATTAAGAGCGCCTACGCCGCCCTGCAAAGCTACATGCACCATTTTGCAGGAGCGGCGGGTAGGAGCGACCAGCACATTGTGGACAACGGCATGGCTCGCCTATGCCTGGGCGTTGCTACGCCCGTCGGCCTTTTGCTCGATTCGCTCAACGCCAACGCAGGCATGTTGGGCGCCTACTCGCGCGAGCGCAGCGTTGACCCCCACTACCGCTTCTCCGGCGGGTTTTTCGGCGAGGTAATGCTCGAAAAATTCGGCGTCGGCGTAAAAAATACGCTCTACATCGGCGACAACCTGATGCCGCTGTACGCCAAGTACAGCGCCGAGCGCCTCTACTGGGGCGACCCTTTCTACCAAAACACGCTCTACAACCGCAGCGATTTCTACGTGCAGCTTTTTGATACCCACAGCGTTCAGGCGAAATTTACGTGGTCAATGCACGCCGCCGCAGGAATTCTCAGCCACCAGCAGCTGTTTACGCTCAACGTCAACTTCAACAGCCAACAAAAATCCGGCGCAAAGCGGCACAACCGGCGAACGCTGGCGGGAGGGCTGAAAAGGCTGGGAGGAAGATAGCTATAGCAAAAAATAACAGAGCGAATGGCCACGTGACACAAAAAATATGTAATTTTGTCAGGCTTTTGTCAGGTTTTTTATCGGCATTGAAATTTGTGAGCTATGGATATTCAGCAAATAAAGCTGCGCTTTGGGATTATCGGCAGCGCACCGGGCTTGCTCCGTGCGCTGGACGTTGCCGTGCAGGTAGCACCAACCGACATGTCTGTGCTGATTACCGGCGAGAGCGGCGTAGGCAAGGAGGTGTTTCCGCAGGTTATTCACCAAAATAGCGCGCGCAAGCACGGCGCCTACTTTGCCGTCAACTGCGGCGCCATCCCCGAAGGCACCGTTGACTCCGAGCTGTTTGGGCACGAAAAAGGATCGTTTACAGGCGCCTACGACGCGCGTAAGGGCTACTTTGAGGTGGCCAACGGCGGCACGCTGTTTCTGGACGAGGTGGCCGAGCTGCCGCTATTTACGCAGGTGCGCCTGCTGCGCGTGCTCGAAACGGGCGAATTTTTGAGGGTAGGCTCGGCAAAACCGCAAAAAACCAACGTGCGCGTCATTGCAGCCACCAACGTCAACCTCCCGCAGGCAATACAAAACGGCAAATTCCGCGAAGACTTGTACTACCGCCTCAACACGGTGCCCATCATCGTGCCGCCGCTGCGCGACCGAAAGGAGGATATTGCGCTGCTGTTCAGAAAATTTGCGGCAGATTTTGCCGAAAAATACAAAATGCCGCCCGTGCAGCTCGCGCCCGAAGCGCGGGCTACGCTCGAAAGCTACCCGTGGCCGGGCAACATTCGCCAGCTGAAAAATATTACCGAGCAAATTTCCGTCATCGAATCGGAGCGGCAAATATCGGCGGAAACGCTGCGCCTGTACCTGCCCGAAGCCAGCCTGCTGCCGGTGATCTACAAGAACGAAAAGGCGGCGGCAGGCGGCGGCGCAGCGGCAGACTTTTCGTCGGAGCGGGAAATCCTGTACAAATTTTTGTTTGACGTAAAAAACGACGTCAACGAGCTCAAAAAGCTGGTCAACGCGCTCATGCAGGGCGAAGCGCGCGTAGTAGGCGTGCCCGCCGCCGGCGTAAGCTACGCCGACGTTGCGCTTGCCTCCCCCGCCGCTTCGATAACCATTCCGCACAGCGTAAAAAAAGCGCCGGACAGCAGCGCCGAGCAGGTGCTCGACGCCAGCGAGGTGGTGGACGACGAATCGCTGTTGATCAACGAAAAGGAGCTGGAGCTCATACGAAAAGCCCTCGAAAAGCACCACGGCAAGCGCAAGGCGGCGGCGCAAGAGCTCGGAATATCGGAGCGCACGCTGTACAGAAAAATTAAAGATTACGGCTTAGGCTAAGCAATACGCTAAGCGGTTGAAAATTTGTAAACCATTATTTTTTTAAGCTCTTGAAATCATATAAGCTATACCTGTGGCTTGCCCCGGCGCTTGCGTTGGCGGCCTCGTGCAGCATTAAGTATTCATTTTCGGGGGCCTCCATTTCGCCCGAGAGCAAAACGTTCAGCGTGCAGTATTTTCCCAACATGGCGCCGCTGGTAAACCCCACGCTCAGCTCCACCTTTACGGAGGCGCTCAAGATGAAGTTTCTCACCGGCACGCGCCTGTCGGAAACGGACGACGCGGGCGACCTCGCGTTTGAGGGCGAAATAACGGGCTACACCGTAACGCCGCAGGCCATCACGGCAAACGAGGTGGCAGCGCAAAACCGGCTCACCATTTCGGTGCGCGTAAAGTACACCAACGTGCAGGACCCGGAGCAAAGCTTCGACAAGGCGTTTTCGCAGTACGAAGATTACGACAGCCAAAG
>JAISLN010000121.1 GCA_031290835.1 Prevotellaceae bacterium | reverse complement strand
GTTGCCGACGGAAGAGGGGCGTACATGCTTGCCGCTCCCGCTGGGGAATACCGGCTGGTGGTTAGCGCTGTGGGCTACAAAACCGTTGAGCAGCCGCTATTGCTGCGCGAGCCGCTGTCGCTGACGGTGGCGCTGGAGCCGGACGAGCGGGAGCTGGACGAGGTAACGGTGGTGGGAAAAAGCGCCGTGCAGCAGGTGCGGGAATCAACGTTCAACGTGGTGGCCATCGACGCCAAGCCGCTGCACAACACCTCCATGAGCCTCACCCACGCGCTCGACAGGGTGTCGGGCGTGAAGGTACGCGAAACGGGCGGGCTTGGCTCGCGCACGCAGGTTTCCCTCAACGGCTTCAGCGGACGGCACATCAAAATGTTTATGGACGGAATGCCCATGGAGGGCTTCGGCGCGTCGTTTCAGCTGAACAACATCCCCGTGAGCCTCGCCGAGCGGATTGAGGTGTACAAGGGCGTGGTGCCCGTGGAGCTGGGGGCGGACGCGCTGGGTGGCGCCATCAACATCGTGACGCGGCAGCTGCGGAGCACCTACGTGGACGCCTCGTACTCCTACGGATCGTTCAACACCCACAGGTACAACCTCAGCATGGGGCACACCACAAGGCGCGGGCTGGCGCTGCAGCTCAACGCCTACCGCAACTCCTCCGACAACAGCTACCGCGTAAAAACCAAGCGGCTCAACGTGGCAACCAACACCTACTCGCAGGAGGAGGAATGGTTTAGGCGCTTCCACGACAGCTACAGCAACGAGGCGGTGATTGCCCGGCTGGGCGTTGCCCGCAAGCCTTGGGCAGACCGCCTGATGCTGAGCGCAACGATAAGCCGCGAAAGGGCGGACATCCAAAACTCCAACCTGATGCAAATCGTGTACGGCGGGCGCAAGCGGAGCGCTACAAGCTTTATCCCCTCGCTGCACTACGAAAAGCGCAACCTGATAACGCCCAACCTCAACCTTTCGCTGACGGCAACCTACAGCCTCTCCCGCAACGCCAACCTCGACACCATGGCGCGGCAGTACAGCTGGAGCGGCGAGTACAGGCAAAAGAGCTCCCGGGGCGAGGGCAGCTACTCCATGAGCGAATCCGACAACAGCAACTTCAGCGCAACCGCCAACCTCCGCTACCGGATTGCCAACATGCACTACTTTGCGCTGAACAACCTCTACAGCGACTTTAGCCGCAAGGCTACGGACGCCGTGGCCAACGCGCAAACCACCACCGCCGCCACCTTTATGCGGCGAACAAACGCCAAGAACGTGGCGGGCATATCGTACAAGTTACAGCCGTCGGACAGGTGGAGCGCGTCGGCGTTTGCCAAGCGGTACGACGTGCTGGTGCGGGGGCCTGTAAACGTTTCGACCACCACCACCGAGGTTTACGAGGAGCAGGAGCGGTCGTTCTCCACCGAAGGCTACGGGGTGGGCGCAACCTACCGCCTCCTGCGACCGCTTCAAATCAAGGCGTCGCTCGAAAAATCGTACCGGCTGCCGTCGGAGAACGAGCTGTTTGGCGACGAATCGCTGGAAACGGGCGACGCCGGGCTGAAGCCCGAAAACAGCCGCAACCTCAACTTCAACATCAGCTACGACGACGCCCTGAGCCAAGTGCACGCCGTGTACTTCGACCTCGGGCTTATCTACCGCGATACGAAGGACTACATCCGTCGGCAGATAGAGCAGCGCTACGGCGGCGCGTACTACACCAACCACGGGCAGGTGCGCAACCTCGGCTTCGACGTGGAGGCAAGGTACTTCTACAAAAGGGTATTCTCCGTTGGCGGAAACTTCACCTATCAGGACATACGCAACATGGAGCAGTACGCCGTGGGCGGGCGAAAGCTCATTTACTACAAAGACCGCATGCCCAACGTGCCCTACCTGTTTGGCAACGCCGACGCCACCTGCAGCTTCTACAACCTGATACGGAAAGGCGGCGTGCTGTCGCTAAGCTACAACCTGCGCTACATTCACTCCTTTTTTCGAAGCTGGCAGAGCGAAGGCGGCGACATCATCATCCCAAGGCAGCTCTCGCACGACCTCACCCTGACGGCTTCGCTCCGCAACGGCAGGTACCACATCGCCGTAGAGGCAAAAAATATTGCCGACGAAATGCTGTACGACAACTACAGCCTGCAAAAACCGGGGCGAAGCTTCATGCTCAAGCTCAGATATTTTTTCTTTAAACAATTCAACAATAACAACAACTAAAAAAACATCAAAAAATCAAGCATCATGAGAAAAACAAACATCAAAACAACAGCAACGGCGCTTAGAACATCGGCGCTCATCGGGTGCAGCTTGCTCACCCTCTCCCTAACCTCGTGCGACGGTAAGGACGACCCCAACGACAATGCTCCGCAAAGAGGTAAATTTTTCCTTTCCGTTACGGGCGAAGAGCGCCAATACATTCTTCAAACGGATGATGTGGAAACCACCGGCGAGCTCTCAATTGCCAACGGCAGGGAGCTGGAGCAGTCGGGCTACACGTGGATATTCAACAGCAACCCCTCGGTTGCCATTGGGCTAATTTATCAGCAGGGCGATCCGGGAATAGGCTTGGGTTTTACCTTTGACGAAAACGGTACGCTGAAGAATACGGGGCAGTTTCAAATCACGTCGCGCTTCACCTCTTACGGCTTCTTCGGCAGGTACGCTTTGACCTGCGTTGGCGGCGTAACGCCGGTGAATGCGCCGGGCGACACCCTTGTGGACGGAAGCGGCAAAAATAGAACGGACGGCGTTACCTTCAACTTCATTGACCTGACCAACAACTTTGCGCTGACGGATAAGACCATTACCACGCTCAACATTACCGGCAACGGCGAGCAGGCAACCTTCTCCGGCATTGTGGACATGGGCAACGGCGAGTTCCTCACCGGCTTGGTGGTTTCGCAGCCAAGAGCCGCAGGCGCAACCGGCGGAGCAAGCTCGGGTGCTATCACCTACCCCGACAGCGTGTGGGTTGCCGCCTACGACGCCGACCTCAACCTGAAGCGGATTTACAGAGACAACCGCCTGAGCTACTCCTCCGGCCGCTTCCGCTCTCAGTACTACTCGCAGCTGGGAAAGGCTGACGACGGCAGCGTGTACGTTTTCTCCGGATCCTACGAAAGCACAACTACAAAACCCTGCGGCGCCCTAAGAATCAACAAAAATGCCGCAGCTTTCGACCCGAGCTACTACTTCAACATTGAGGAAAAAACGGACGGCTACCGCTTCAGAAAGGTGTGGCACGTAGCCGGCAGCTACTTCATGCTTGAGCTGTACAACGACGACAAAAATACGCCGATTACCGTCAGCTCCGCCGCCACGCAGTACGGCATTGTGGACATGGCAAGCAAAACGTTCAAATGGGTAACCGGCATTCCCGCCAAGGGTCAGATTACCGGCACGGGCCTGCCCGCCGCCTACAACGGGAAAATGTACTTCCCCATCACCGCCACCGGCGCAGACCCCGCCATCTACATCATTGACCCGGCAACCGCCGTAGGAGCAAAGGGCGTAAGCATCACCGGCGCGTCAGCCATCAACGCCGTAGGGCGGCTGAGCTACTGATTAATGAAGAATGATTAATGAGGATTGAAGAATAGGTTCGACTTTCTTTGCCGTTCATTCCGAGCGCAGCCTTGTCATGCCAATCGCAGCCTTGTCATGCCAATCGCAGCCTCGTCATGCCAATCGCAGCCTTGTCATGCCAATCGCAGCCTCGTCATGCCAATCGCAGCCTCGTCATTCCGAGCGCAGCGAGGAATCTCCCCGCACACCACCATACGGCATGGCGGTATGCGAGGAGATTCCTCACTTCGTTCGGAATGACGGCAGGGAATGACGGCAGGGAATGACGGCAGGGAATGACGATAGGGGTAAAGAATGGCGGCAGAGAATGGTTGACAAGTTAACATGTAAATTCTGTAAAATTCTGTAATTCTGTAATTCTATATTCTATAATTCTATAATTCTACATTCTATAATTCTACATTCTTAACTCTGTAATAATGAAAAAAATCATCCGCTACCTGCACCTTTGGCTGTCGATACCGTTTGGGCTTATCATTGCGGTAGTTTGCTTTTCGGGCGCGGCGCTGGTGTTCGAGCCGGAAATCATGAAGCTGTGCTACCCCTCGCGCTACTACGTGGAGGCGGTGCGCGAGGCGCCGCTTCCGCTGGCGCAGCTCATAGCCGCCGCCAACCGCCGCCTCCCCGACAGCGCACCGATAGCCAACGTGCAAATTCCGGCGTCGCCTAGGGAGAGCTACCGGCTGGGCTTTCCCGGGCGCGGCACGCCGCCGCTGTTCGTTGACCCCTACACGGGCGCTGTTTGCGACCGTCCGTCGGCGCAGGGCAGCTTTTTTTCCACCATGCGGCGGCTGCACCGCTGGTTGCTGGACGACTTCAAGTACGGGGAGGGCGCTTCCACCGGAAAAATCGTGGTGGGCGTCAGCACGCTGGTGTTTGTGTTCATCATCATTGCGGGCATTATTATGTGGATACCCAAAAGCCGAAAAGGGCTGCGGGCAAACCTGAGCATCAAGCTTGGCGCAAGCCGCAAGCGCCTGTGGCGCGACCTGCACGTGGCGCTGGGCATTTACACCGCCCTCATCCTGCTGGCGCTGGCGCTTACGGGGCTAACGTGGTCGTTCAGCTGGTACCGCAACGGTTTTTACCGTGTTTTTGGCGCCGAGCCGCCGCAAATGGTAGCCCGGCAGGGAGGAAATAGCGGAACCCCAAGCCGCGGCGAGGGCAATCGCGGCGAAAACCGTCGAGATGGCGGCGTCAACTACAGCCAATGGCAGGTCGTGGCCGAAAAATTAAGGGCACAGTATCCCCGCTTCAAAAGCCTGACAATTCAGAACGGCCGGGCGTCCGTGTCGCTCTCCTCCACAGGCAACGTGAGGGCTACGGACAGCTACACGTTTGACCCTGCAACGGGCGACATTACCGGCGCCACCCTCTACAAGGACGCCGACAGGGCGGGAAAATTGCGCGGCTGGATTTACTCCGTTCACGTAGGCAGCTGGGGCGGCATGGCTACGCGCATCCTCACGTTTCTGGCGGCGCTCTTTGGCGCTACCCTGCCCCTCACGGGCTACTACCTGTGGATTAGCCGCCGCATTCGCAGGTGGAGAAAATGCTGTGCAAAGCCGGGTAAACCCAAAATGTCCATAATTAGGATAGAATTTATTGATTGATTGGCGGCACAGAATTTACAGATAAAACCCCTCTGTAAAACTTCTTTCCTTCAATGGTATGACGCTACCAAAAATCGTTACCGGGCAGTAGCGCAATGCTACACTTCTTCGGAGGCGAGCCGTTTGGTATCAACAGGGTTGGCGTATATTCCCAAAAAGATGTCGCCAAGCATTTTTTTGTCCTCCACGTCGGAGGCAAGCGCGCTGCTGTAGCGGCGGACAAATTGATCCTTTTCTTCCTGCGTGTAGCGGTCTGCGTACCGGTTGCTGTGCGAGCGCATGTCGTGGGCAATGTAGCTGTTGCAGGTCAGCCGGTAGCTTTTGTATATTCGGTCGTCAATGATCGCGGCGACTTGCCTGTTGAACCTGCTGTGGGGTAAGCCCGACAGCGGGGCTAAGTCTGCTTCGGATATCGGGCTGCAAACGGCAATATGCACATCGCCCTTGGGCTGGTTGACGCCTGTGAGGATGCTGCTCAAGTCCTCCCCCGGCTTTTTGGCGTAGGTCCCCGTGCGGCACAGCCGGTACAGCTCCAGCGCTTTCAGCGCATCGCAGGGCTCCCACTGGTAGGAAACGGCCACGGGGACAATATTCAGCTCCGCCAGCGCCTTGACGGGGTTGTCGGGGCTGCTCATGCCAAACATTTTGACAATAGCCTGGTCGGTAGCATCTACGCCGTCTTTGGTGCGCCCGTTGCGCTGC
Organism: Prevotellaceae bacterium; assembly: GCA_031290835.1. Classification (GTDB taxonomy): domain Bacteria; phylum Bacteroidota; class Bacteroidia; order Bacteroidales; family UBA932; genus JAITMY01. The sequence continues at coordinate 404 of JAISLN010000121.1, read as the reverse complement.
GCAATCCACACGGACTCGCGCTTTTCGGTGAGCGTGTAGCGAATGTACTCGGAGAGGTGCAGCGAGCTTGCGTAAAAATCCTTGCTGCTGCCGCCGCGAATTACCTTAAACATTTTGTTTGATTTGCCGACGTCAATAATCAGCGGCGAGCTCATCAGGTTGCTGCCAAAGGTTATTTCTGTTGTGCGGTAGCCGGAGCGGTGGAGGGCGTACTGCAGGAGCGCAGAGTCCAGCATGATGTCGCGGTGGTTGGACACAAAAAGGTAGCATGCGTTCTTGTCCAGCTTGCTTACGCCTTCGTACGAAAACCGGCGGATGCTGCGGGCAATGATTTGCTCGGTTACCGCTGTCATTGTCTGATGCTGAAACTCGCTGATGGTTGTGTAGCTTGTAATCAGCTGCCG
>JAISLN010000120.1 GCA_031290835.1 Prevotellaceae bacterium | reverse complement strand
AGCGCCGCACCCCTTCAAAAAGAATACTTCAGCCTCAAAAAGGCAAGTAGCGCCTGCATTTCGCTCAATTTGGCGCTGCCTGCCATCACAAAGTACTGCGCAATGAGCGATAGGTCGATGTTTTTCTTTACGGAGAAGTCCACCGTCGCTCCCGTGTAGCAGGCCTTTGCGTCCACAAAGTACATGCCCGACAGGGCGGTGTTCAGGCGGGGCGTGAGCGGATAGGAAGCCTGCGCAAATACGCTCCGGTTGCAGATGGAGAGGTATTTTGCCGATAGCGGGGCAGCGTACAGCCCCAGCAGCCCGTTGCCCGAAAAAACGTTGCCGACGTTGTTGTACAATGCTTCGGCCTGTAGCGTCAGCGAGCTGCCAAAGGTGTAGTCCACGCCAACGGACGCCGCCACGATGGTTGCCGTGTCGGAAAAATTTTTCACCGGCCGAAAAAAGGCGACCTCTCCTCTCCAGCTCAGCCCGCTGAAATCGCCCGTACACGCTCCCCCCAGCACGACGTCCGCCTGCGCCTGCTCGCCGGCCATCACCTGAAAATCGAAGCCTCTCCAGCTCCAGTGGTGCAGCAGCGCGGCGGTAACCTTGCCGTAGTGGTTGACCGAAGCCGCCAGCTCCGACGAAGCCGTTGCGCTGTGGTAGTACGTTGCGCGGAGCGCGTCGCAGCCGGAGCGCTCGGGGTAGTCGAAATCAAAGAAGGAGTAGGTGTTGAAAATGTCGTTGGGGTTCCAGACGAGGGTTTGCCCCCAGTTGATGCGCTGCCTGCCGAGCTTCAGCTGCCACTTTTCGCGCTCAAAGGTTACGGACAGGCGGTCTATCGCAGTATTGCCCAGCACTTTTTTCGCGGTAGCCCAGTTCCACGACAAATCCGCCCAGCCGGCGTCAAAGCCGGTGCTTTCGGGCTGAATCATCGCCTCGCTGCCCCAAATGAAGCGGTTGCGCACGTCGGCGTCCACCCGCCAATGCTCCGCAAGCTGCCAGCCAAAGGTGAGGCGGTTGTGCACCAGCGACTGCCACCACATTTCATCGGCGGGGCGCTGCAAAATGAGCGACGGCATCCGGCTGATATAGCCCGAAAATTCTTGCGCCTTGGCGGGCAGCCAACAGTGGACGGTGAATAATGCCGCCATCCCGATTGACCGTAAACACTTGCTGCTTTTCATTCTCATTCCGCCATCCGCTGCTCGTTGTTCACTATCGTTCCGTCTTCGAGCGTTACGATGCGCTTGGCTTTTGCCATGATGCGCGGGTCGTGGGTGGAGAAGATAAAGGTTACGCCCTCCTGCCTGTTCAGCTGCTCCATGATGTCCAGCAAGTTTTCGGCCGATTTGCTGTCGAGGTTGGCGGTTGGCTCGTCGGCGAGGACAAGCTGGGGCTTCGACGCCAGCGCCCTCGCCACGGCAACGCGCTGCTGCTGTCCGCCCGAGAGCTTGGCGGGGCGGCTGTCCATGCGGTCGCCCAGCCCAACGGCGTGCAGGAGCTCCGTTGCCCGCCGGTCGATTTCGTCCCTTTTTCGCCCCTGCAGCTCCATGACAAACGCAACGTTTTCCTTAGCGGTCAGCACCGGTATCAGGTTGTACGACTGAAAAATAAATCCGATGTGGTGCAGCCGGAAAGTCGTCATTTGCTTTCCCGGCAAGCGGGAAATATCTTTTCCGGCAATGCTCAGGCTGCCCGAAGTCGGCGTGTCCAAGCCGCCAATGAGGTTGAGCAGGGTTGTCTTGCCCGAGCCGGAAGGTCCCACAATGGCGGTAAATTCGCCCTCGCCAACGCTCAGCGTTACGCTATTTACGGCGCGTACCTCCTGCGCCTGATCCTTGTAGATTTTGTACAAATCTTTGATTTCGATAATTGCGTTCATGTTGTTTATATTTACAGAATTTACAGAATTTACAGGCGCCTGTTAGGTGCTAAAGGACAAACGCTATACTTGCTACCTTTATTTTTTAAAATGAAACCGGATATCCATTTCGGCTAATCGTTGCGCTGCCCCTGCTTGGATGCTATGATTAATTTGTTTTGGGCAGCTTTTGATGCTATCATTTTCGTGACCTCACAAAAATGCTCATCCACACTGACGCCTTGTGCTTCTTTACAATCCTACTTATTTTGCCTGCTTTTTCCTTGTCATTTTCAAGTTCAACGTCTCCACGCCCAGCGAAAACAGGATGGCAAAGTAGATGTAGCCCTTGGGAATTTCGCTGACCGAATTTCCCAGAATGGTCAGGTGCGCCAGGCGTCCCGCCTCCACGAGCAGCGTTACGCCGATGAGTATCAGGAACGACAGCGCCAGCATCTGCACCGTGGGATGGTTGTTGACAAACCGGCTGACCGGCGTCGCAAAGAACAGCATAATCATAACCGTTGCTACGATGGCGGCTATCATTATCGCCAGCGCTCCGGCGTACCCAAACGTTGTGAAGCTGACCATGCCGATGGCCGTCAGCACGCTATCGACGGAAAACACCAAGTCGAGCAGGAATATTTGCGCGATAATCATGGCGATGCTGCCGGCTTTTGTTTTCACGGCCGGAGCGTCGTTTTTTTCTTCCAGCTTGTGGTGTATTTCGCTGACGCTTTTGTACAGCAAAAACAGCCCTCCCAGCAGGATGATGATGCTCTGCCCGTTGACCGTAAACGACATCCACCCGGTTGCAACCGTAAGCAAAGGCTGCGTCAGCTTAATCAGCAGCGACACGCCAAACAGCAGGACAATTCGCCCCAGCATGGCGAGCAGCAGCCCCAGCTTTCGCACTTTTGCCTGCCGGGCTTTTGGTGCGCTGTTGGACATAATCGACAAAAAAATAATGTTGTCGATACCCAGCACTACCTCAAGGAATACCAGCGTCAAAAACGCCATCCACGCATCGGGGTTGAGAAAAATATGTTGCATGTGCTATCTTTTTTATTGTGCTTATAATCAACTATTTATCATGCTAACAGCCACTTCCAGACGGGCATGATTTCTACGGTTTTGCTGTTTATTTTCAGCTGTTTTTCCACATCAAGCGTGAGGATTAAGCCCTTTTCCAGCGAATACGCCTCCAGCGCTTCCATTAAACCCTCTACTTCGCGCTTTTCCGTCTGCGCATTTTCAAAAACAGCGCACACCTGTAGCGCTTCGCTCACGCTATAATCATCGCAGACAACAAAATCGCACTCCTTTTTTTGCGAATGGTAGTAAACAGTTTTGTTGCGCCGTTGCAGCTCTACAAAAACGAGATTTTCAAGCAGGTATCCCGTGTTTTCCGAAAAGCTGAAACCTATTCTTTTAGCTAAGCCATTGTCTATCAAGTAGGTTTTTTTTGCGTTCATCAGCTGTTTTTTCAAGGAATGGTCATATTTACTTGTTTGGAACAACAGATAGCTATCCTGCAAAAACGACAGGTAACTTTTTACCGTCGAGGCATTTTTTACGCCTATTATGCGTGCTAACGAATTGTAGGTAGATAGCTTAGCCACATTGCTCGAAAGATAAAATACCAGCTCCCGCAATTCCTTTTCGTTCGTCAGCTTGTTTCGCGCCATGATATCCTTATATAGGATACTTTCAAGCAAATACCTCAAGGTTTCAGGCTCTTTGGTGCGCACAAACACAGGGAATCCACCCAGCGTAAAGTATTCATTGAAAAGCGCTTTCAGCTGCGCACGCGCAGTCGTTCCGTGCATATTTTGCAGCAAGACCTGTTGACCCCGGAATGCCAAAAATTCCTTGAAGGAAAAGGGATACAGCTCGTGTCGGACGTACCTTCCGGTAAGGTGCGTACCCAATTCGCGGCTCAACATTGTTGCATTCGAGCCGGTGATGAAGACTTTGTTCCCACCGTCGTGCAAACGCCGCACAAACCGCTCCCAACCTACAACATTTTGAATTTCATCAAAATAAAATGTTTTCTGTATGCCAAAAAGCTCTATGAACAATTCGTAAAGCGTTTGGAAATCGTTAACCGTAAAGTTGACCAACCTATCGTCGTCAAAGTTCAGGTAGTAATCCTTTTCCGGCTGATTTCGCCGTATTTGCTGAAGCAACGTGGATTTTCCCGAACGTCGTATGCCCGATATGACCAATATTTCGGGGCAATCGACCAGATTTTGCAGAATATTTCTGCTTATTGAGTAGCTTGCCGACTCAAGAAACCCAAGTTGGTCGGCTATAACCGCCTTTAATGTATCTTTCATTTGTACTTACTTTTAAATGTACAAAGATACAACTTTCTATTCTCAATAGCAACTTTTCGATAAAACTTTCTATTTATAATAGCAATTTTTCGATAAAACTTTCTATTAACAATAGCAATTTCTTGACAAAATCTCCTATTAATAATAGTGGCTTTTCGCTAAAACTTTCTATTAGCAATAGTGGCTTTTCGCTAAAATTTTCTATTAGCAATAGTAATTTTCCGCTAAAACTTTCTATTAGTAATAGTGATTTTCCGCTAAAATTTTCTATTATCAATAGAAACTTTCATACAAAACTTTCTATTACAAATAATAGCTACTCCGCAGGTTACTTTCTTATCGCATCCAATGGATTAAGCTTCAGCGCTTTTCTTGCAGGGTAGATGGCGGAGATAATCCCCGCTATAATTACCAGCGCAAGAATTTCTACGAACATTTCTACGCTCAGCACAGGGTAGATGACGGAGCCAAAGCCGAAATCCTCAAACATGTCTTCCATCATGAAGCTCAGGTCTATCCCGCTTTCCATGACGGGCGCAATGGCTGCAACGCCCGCCGCCATTCCTGCAAGGCTTCCCAGCAAGGTCAGGAAAACGGTTTCCAGCATAATCATACGAAATATCTTCCCCTTGCTCATCCCAATGGCGCCAAGCATGCCCAGCTCGCGCGTGCGCTCCAGCACCGCCATTAGCATGGTGTTGATAATGCCAAACGACAGGGCAAACAGAAAAATAACGTTAATGATTATCGCAAATATCTCCATCATCTCCATGCTCACCGCCAGCATGGGGTTTATTTCGCCCCAGCCCTGCACGTCCAGCTCGGGGAAGAGGGCTTTGAGCTGCGGCACAACGAGGCGGCAGGTTTCCATGTCGGCTACTTTTACGCCGGCCTCGTGAACAGCGCCGTCCGGCAGGCCGGTGTACGCAAAGATATCATCGCGGCGCACAAAAATATTCCCCTCGTCAAATGCTCCGTTGGTGGTTTTGTAGATGCCGCAGACGCGGAAGGCTACGCTTTGCATTTCTCCCGTAGCGTCCTGAAAGGTGAAAATAAGCTTCGATTTCAGCTTTACCTTCAGCTTTTCGGCAATTTTCCGGCTGATGACTACGGGCATTCGCGCCTCGTTGGGCAGAAAAGCGCCCAGCGTGTCGGGTATTTGCCTCCATATTGCGGATACCGCCTTTTCCTCCTCAACGGCTACGCCTTTGGCGCTCACGCCGATGGCGTTGTTTGCCGAGGCCAGCATGCCCGAGAGCTTCAGCCGAAAGGATACGGAAACGGGCAGCCCCGATTGCTCGATTTTCTCCGCCGCCTGCGCCTGCATGAAGAAGGCGCTAACGTCGCCGTTTGCCAAGAATGCCGTGTCGTGCATTTGCGCGTGCGACAAATACGTGTCGACGTCGCTGCTGACGGTGCCGGCCACCCATCCGCTCATGAACGCTGAGGAGTAAAAGCCCGCAAACAAGCCAACTCCTATTGCCCCCAGAATGACGCCGCTCCGTACCTTGTTGCGCCAAATGTTTTTCCATGCCAAATTTGCTATCATAACGCTCAATTTTTTTATTTTTCAACCAGCTTTAACGTCCATATTTTTCTCACCGGATAAATCGCCGCCGCCGCCGTAATGGCGAGTATAATTGCCGCTTGGCGGATGAATATGGCGGCGTTTGTGGAGGTTGGCAGCACCGGCTCCATGCCGCCGCCCTTGTACATTATTTCGGCCACCTCTCCGGTCAGCTCTATGGGGTTGAGCGCAAGCGCATACGCCACGGGGACGGCAATAGCAAGCGCAGCCGCCACCCCCAGCAGCGACATGGCGAGCAGCTCCATGCCCATCATGCCGGCAAGGCGCGCGCGGTGCATACCGAGCGAAACAAGCATCCGGAACTCCCGCTTCCGCTCGTTGGTGAGCATGATGACGGCGCCCACAATGCCGAAGCCGACTATCACGTACAAAATGTACAGCAGCGCCTTGTCAAAAGCCTTGTCCATGGCGCTCGTTTGCAGGAGGCGCTCCATGGTAAAGCGCCACGGATAGACCTCCAGCAGGCTTGTGTCCACCACGCGCTCAACGGAGTGCATGGTTTTGTCCAGCCGGTTGTCGTCCTTTAGGGCGATGAGAATACCGCTGTAGCCGTTGGGCATGCCGATGAGCTGTTGGGCAGCCGGCAGCGTCATGTAGGCCACGCCGTTGTCCATGTCGGCGGTTATCAGCGTCAAGACGCCCCGAATGGGGAACAGCCCCGCCGCGCTTGCGCCGTGGTATCCCTGCCCGATGAGCGCCAGCGTATCGCCGACGTCTGCCTTGAGGTAGCGGCTCAAGCCCTCGCCAATCAGCACGCCGTTGTCGGTTTCCGAGAGGTAGTCGCCCCGGACAAGGCGGAGGGGCAAGCTTGATTTCGCCGCCTCCTGCTCGGGCGAAACGCCGATGAGGGCAACGCCTTTGGTTGCCAAGCCAAACGAAGCCATAGCAAAGGTTTCCACGCGGGGCGAAACGTTTTCCACGTTCTCCAGCGCCTTGAGGCGGGCAATGGTTTCCGCGTCGACGGCCATGAAGTTGTCGATAATTTTGTCGCCCCAGTAGCCTTTGCCGTGTACTTGGATGTGCCCCGTTTGCGTGCGCAGCGTGTTGTCGATGGTTTTTTCCCAGATACCGTCGCTAAGGCTCGTCGTGAGCGAGCACAGCAGCACGGCAAAAAATATCGAGGCAACGGTAATAATAGTGCGGCGGCGGTTGCGCCAAATGTTGCGCCAAAT
>JAISLN010000119.1 GCA_031290835.1 Prevotellaceae bacterium | reverse complement strand
CATTTTCACCTAATTTCAAAAACAAAACCACCTCAGTAGCCATGAAATACGCCAACTGCACCCAACCTCATTAACCTCATTGGGCTATGCTGCGAGCAAACAATGAGGTAATGAGGTTACTATTCGCATCATATACTGTTGCTACTGAGGTGGTTTTGTTTCTGAAATTAGTTGAAAATGAGGTTTTCGCTGCCTCCTTTTTCAGCTCAATTTTCGAAAGAAAAATTTCGTACCCTTCTGAACAGTACGCCGCCGCCGAAAGCTTGTATCGGTTATATAGCTAATCCGGCGTATAAAAAAAAATTTTTTTTGTTACTGTGTTGTCATGTTGATTTTTTTTGTAATTTTGCAACAAAAAAATTTTCATAAAGCTCTTGAAGCTTATTTTGCGTTGTACTAATTGTGCCTAACTACCGTAAATGATGTTTCCCTACTTGTTGCCCTTTCGTTCCTTAATGGCGACCCAACCGAAGCGTAGCTCACCTAAAGTATTAACGGTGAAAACAATTCTGCTTTCGATGGCGCATGCAGCGGCGCGTGCAAAGGCAAAAGTTCGCCTGTTAATAACAGCTGCATTAGTCTGCGGAAGCTTAAATGCTTTTGCCGATGGTACTATCACCTTCCCATTCTCAGGTAATGTGGACATGGGGAGCGGCTACAGCTTGCGCGGCACCGAATTTATCATATCTTCCTCCGGTACATACACCATCACCGGTAACACAATAACACACACTGTTGTGATAGAACCTAACCTTTCTGTCAACATTACCTTTAATAACCTAAAGATCCAAAGCACCACTGCCTGCGCTTTTAGCATTGGTAGCGGAACAAAGGTAAACCTGACGCTGGAGGGTACAAATACTCTTAAAAGCGGTGGTATCTATGCAGGGCTACAGGTGCCTTTTGGCGCTGAATTAACCATTGATGGAGATGGCGCTCTGGATGTTACAGGCGGAGGATTTGATGGTGCTGGTATTGGCAGCGAGGCAGGTCGTGGCATCAGTGGAGGACATATTATCATCAACGGAGGAACGGTGACAGCTACTGGTGGAGGCGACAATAGTGCTGGCATAGGAGGTGCTGACAGCAACAGTGGCGGCATAATTACCGTCAATGGCGGAACAGTGAACGCTACAGGCAAGTCTGGTGCAGGTATTGGTAGTGGCCCTTTTTGCTACAACTACAACGGTATAGTTATCATCAATGGGGGAGTAGTGACTGCTCAAAGTTCTGGGGGCGCTGGTATTGGTGGTGGTGCTGGCGGCAGCGGCGAAATTACCATCAATGGCGGAGTGGTGAAAGCTACAAGTAAACACGGCGCAGGAATTGGTAACGGCGCATCCGGCAGTGGTTCTGAAACTAATAGCGGCAAGGTTATCATCAACGGTGGAACTGTGACGGCAAAAAGTGAGGGGAATGGAGCAGGTATTGGTTGTGGCATGAACAACGCGGCCAGCAGCGAGATTACCATCACCGGTGGTGTGGTGGATGCAACAAGTCAATACGGTTCAGGAATTGGCAGCGACTTTCTTGGCGCCACAAGCACCGTCTCCATCACCGGCGGAACAGTTACTGCCTCAAGCAGCAATAACGCAGGTATCGGCTCTAACAACTCAATATTCATTGACGGAGGTAGCGTAAATGCGAGCAGCACAAGTCCACAGCCCAAAAACAGCATCCCCGAATCCGTTTACCTCACCGTGCTGACGCTGGGCGAGCCTCCTATTGATACTGCGTGGGTAAGTGCAGGTGAAATTGATGGCGTATCCTGCGCCAACGCTCCCAATGCTGCCAACCGCGTGTACGGCGTCAACGATGTAAGAACCGACGACGAGGGCAAGCTGTACTTCTGGCTGCCGAAAACGGAGACCTCCCAAATCATCTCCATTACCGCCGCCGACACTACCTACGACAACCGCTTCCGCCGCACCGACAACACCACCGCCGACTACCTCTACAGGGCGCCGACTACCATCGTCAACGTAACATCACTGTCCAACGGCGATGTTCCCTACGACGGCGATACCTCCGGCACGGTGCGCATTACCTTTAGCCGCCCCATGCCCACCGGCAACACAAAGGATACGGTCAGGCTGGTGTGCAGGGAGTGCATCAATACCGAAATCGTGCTGCCCCAACCCGAAGGAAGGTGGATAGCCAACAGGAGAAGCTACGAAATCCCCTTTAGCGGCTTGGAGTACAGCTCGACGTACAGGGTGTACGCAGTGGGCTTTTGCGATACTACTGGGCGTAAAGTGGAAAAGGATACCGCGTACACCTTTTCCACCACGCAGATGCAGACCATTGGCTCCGCAACCTATCAGGATGAAGGGCCTTACACCGTTGGCGACACAATTACTGCCAACAAGGGAGAATATAAAGAACGCGGCGGCGGTAGCGAGGGCGACCATATCTACCAGTGGTACCGCTCCGACGACAGCACCCAAGCCGGCGCACCGATAGACGGCGCAAGCGACACTATCTACACCCCCGGCCCCGAAGATTTTGGCAAGTGGATACACATAGAAACTACGCCGGTGGGCAGCGAGGGGCATCGGGTGAGGCCCGTACCCAGCGAAAAGATACGAATAGGCGTTAAGCTCATTACGAGGGTAGCAGGGGGGCATGGCGGAACGGCTACCCCACCCGACACGGTGGTTTACGATACCCTCACGCCCGTGAAGGTGTCGGTGCACAAAAGCTTTGCCAACGACGCTATTGTATCGTGGACTGACAGCTGCGCAAGCAGCAGCGCGGGGGGAAAATTTACCCCCGGCGATGATGGCGCCGCCACCTACAAAGCGCCCGCCGCGCCCAAGGGCGACATTACGCTGACGGCAACCCTGGCGCTAAGCACCCCCCGACTTACCTTCCCAACGAGCAGCAGCATTACCTACGGCGATACGCTAAAGCAGGCGATACTTACGGGAGGAAGCTGCAGCTGTGGCAGCGTATCTTTTGCGTGGGAGGCGCCCGACACTATGCTTAAGGCCGGCACTCACTCCCTCGTCGTTGTCTTTACCCCTACCGACCATGGAATAGACTACGACTACAGCAAGCTCGAAGGCTGGAAAAGCGATACCACCGTAAGGCGCAAGGTGGAGGTGGTGGTAGCGAAGAAAGATATCTCCATAGCCGGAGGTATAGCGGATAAAATCTACGACGGTAGCACCGGCACAACGGTAGATTCGCTCTGGTTTGACGGGCTTGTGGCGGGAGATACGCTACGTCTCGGAATAGACTACGAGGTAAGCAGCGCCGAATTTGATACCCCCGCCGCAGGTAGCAACACGGCAACGATAGATGCAGCGCTTACAGGCTCCGAGCTTGCCTCGAACTACAACCTTGCCAATGGAGAAGACTACCCGTTGGCTAATCAAACCATCCACAAGGCCGCCCCCGACTCTTCCCGCCTGAGCTACACGCTGGAGGATACAAGCTACGACGGAAAACCGCATCCGGTTGAGGTGGAGCCGAAAGACGGCGTTGAAGGCTTGGGCGAAATTATAGCCGTGTTCTACAACGGCGATACCACGCCGCCGGTCAACGCCGGGGAGTACATCGTTTCGGTAAAAATTGGGGAGGGCGATAACTATAATGCCGACTCCTTTGCGCTGGGCGTGTTCATCATCCACAAAGTAGCCCCCGACTCTTCCCTCCTAAATTACACGCTGAAGGATACAACCTACGACGGAAAACCACATCCGGTTGAGGTGGAAAAGCTGGAGAGCGTTGAAGGCTTGGGCGACATTATGGCCGTGTTCTACAACGGCGATACCACGCCGCCGGTCAACGCCGGAGAGTACATCGTGAAGGTGGCCATTGGAGATGGCAGCAACTACAACAACGCCGACTCCCTGCTGCTGGGTGCGCTCATCATCCGCAAGGCCTCCCCCGATACCTCCCTCCTGAGCTACATGCCGGAGGACTTTGTGACAACCTACGACAGGACAGAAAAAGTCATTAACGTGGCGCCGAAGCCCGGATTCGAAGAGCTGGGCAACATCACCGTGCTCTACGACGGCAACGCCACGCCGCCTATCAACGCCGGAAGCTACACCGTTACGGTGCAAATTGAGGAAAGCGGCAGCTATAGCAGCACCACCCTTGAGCTGGGAACGCTCACCATCAATAAAGCGCAGCTAACGGCGGACGACCTGCAATTCACCCCCATCCGGGCAACCTACGACGAAACGCCGCACGGCGTTACCGTAACGCCTACCTTTCCCTGCGGCAAGCCCTGCACAGACGTCGGCGACATTACAGCTACCTACAACGGCAGCAAAAAACAGCCCGTTGATACGGGCAGGTACGTTGTGGAGGTAACCGTTACCGCAGGCAACAACTACGAAAGCGTTACCACGCCCATGGAGCTGGGCATTTTCCAAATCAGGCCGGCAACCATTTTGTACGATACCATTTGCCAAAACGAGGAGTACCACAAAAACGGCTTTGAGCTGCCCGCGCAGAAAACGAGCGGTATTCACGTCAATACCATCAGCATCAGCGGAAAATTCTACGACAGCATTGTGCAGCTGCGCTTGGAGGTCTATGAGCCAATCCGGTTTAGCGATGCAAAACTTTCTGCCTGCGCCGACGATACGGAAGTTGAGGTGGAGTACACGCTCACCGGCGGCGCCCCCAGCCACTACGCTGTTGCTTTCGACAAATCCCAAAGCGTTTTTGCCAACGTAGAAAACGCGCCGCTGCCCGCCGTCATTCACCTGCCGTCCAACGTTCGCCCCGACTACTACAGCGCTACGCTCAGGCTCTCCAACGACAAGTGCCCCGTAGAAGAGCAACCGCTTAGCATCACCATCAGCTACCCCTCTTTCATCATGGCGCAAAAGTGGAACAACGTGATAGCGCTCCGCAAGGGAGACTACGAGTTTACGGCCTACCAGTGGCTCAAAAACGGCGAAGAGCTGCCCGGCGCCACGCAGCCATACCTCTACATGCCCCCCATGCTCGACCCCACCGCTACCTACAGCGTACTCCTCACCAGAACCGACGGCGTAACCCTGTCGGCTTGCCCCTGCCGGATATACCTGCGTACGCAAGAGAACGAGGAAAATATTACCGCATACCCCACCGTAACCGATAAGGGAAGTACCCTCACGATAACCTCGCTACAGCAAGGAGAAGCCATTATCCGCAACACGTTTGGCGTTGGCGTAACGCGGCAAACGTTCGGCGTTGGAACATCGACCATTGCCGTACCCGGACAGGCGGGGATATACTTTATTGAGCTGTGCGTTGAGGGCGAAAAAGCAAAAACCGTAAAGATACTTGTGAAGTGACACTACGAATAGGGAGCTCCGTAAATCGGATAAAAGGCAAGCGGCCGCCCGTCAACCGTCAGCTGCTTGTGCTGGCCGTAGCGTGTGCGCTGGCCTGCTCCCATCGGGCAACGGCGCAGCGATACTACGCAGATAGGCACAAGGGACATCGTATCTTTGCATGGATTGGGGGTGGATACTCACGGCTAAACTTTCACCTGAACGACGTTGTAACGCTCGGATACGCAGGCGGAAGCCTTGGCGCAGGCTACGGATACTCGTTTGGCGAGCACTTGTCGGTCAACGCGGGCGCAGAGTATTCGCTGCTCGGCTCGTCCGTTGAGCCGTTTAGGTTTGCGGAGGAGGTCAAAAGGGTCGATTCGGAAGGGGAGAACTTCACCATGTACTACTCCTTTTACCGCTATCGGGAGCGCCAGTATGCCTACTACATCAACATTATGCCGGTGAGCGTAGAGTACGCCTACGGCAGATTTTACGGCGCAGCAGGCGTTAAGGTAGGGATTCCGCTGGGCGCTACGTCCGTAAGCATAGCGGCAGACTACATGAAAACAACAGGAGAATATGACGACTACATCGGGGAGTTTGAGCAGATACCCGATCACGGGTTTGACCAGACCGAAGTAAAGACGTCAAAGAGCATCAAGTTTAGGGTAAACATCACGGCAAGCGCCGAGGTGGGCATGAACATTGCCCGCAGCGTGCAAAAAAGCAACCCGCTAAGGGTAGCCATATTCTGCGACTACGGCCTTGCCAACATCAAGCAAAGCTCCGACGCAGTGCTGATAACCTACGAGGAAAATTCTATCGAACCTCGCTTCAACAGCTTGGCAGGCAGCCGCCCCCAGCGCATCACCTCTTTCATGCTCGGGCTAAAGCTCGCCCTATTCTTCAAATCCCCCGCCACCAAAAGAATATACCCCTGCTTCTGCAGCTGAAATTTTGAATTTTGAATTTTAAATTGCGCAAAGCGCGGAATAGCGCGCTTCGCGCAATTCAAAATTCAAAATTACTGTCAGCGCGTTGATTTTTAAAATTTACTTATAGTATATTGATAATCAATAAAATAAAATGCTCTTTGATTTCTTGGACTTGAATTTTTAAGCTGTAATTTTGAGAATTTTTATTCGAAAATCTCAAGGCTATGTATTCAGGTAAATATGTTTTCTCACCAATGCTGTCGTTTTTTGACCGCTATGAGCTTATACTTTCCATAAAAGCTAATTGTTGTGAGCAAGTCCCGCAGGGACGGCACTTTATTAACCGTAGGCTTTAGCCTACGG
>JAISLN010000118.1 GCA_031290835.1 Prevotellaceae bacterium | reverse complement strand
TTTTTCTTAGCTCTTTTTGCCTCTGCCGCTTCCCTGCCCATTTACCTACCCTCCCGCGCTGTTGGCCGCCTGAAACAGCTTGAGGTCAAAGGCGGGCGCAACGGCAATGAGGTGGTCAAAGACGTCGGCCTGTATGGTTTCAAAGGGTTTGGTGTCGGTGGTGTTGGCAAAGCAGTAAATTTCGAGCGGAAGCCCGCTTACCGACATTTCTTTTTGCTTCACAACGAGGTCTAAGTCTGCCCGTATGCCGCTCTTGCGCGACAGGTAGTAGTAGATGTACGCCCTGAATACGGCAAGGTTGGTTGTGCCGCCCAGCTCCGCTTGCGCCGGGTCGCCTTTTGGAGGGCTGTAATCGGCCGTTTCGGCGCTTTTTAGCGCCTTATCAACGCCGTTGATGGCCTTGTACCGCGCCAGCATTTCGGGCGTGCAGAAGCGGATGCTATTCACGTCTATGATGATGGCGCGCGAAATGCGGCGAACGCCGGACTCCTTCATGTACCGCCAATTCTTCACGGAGTCGCTCACCACCAAGCTGTAGGTGGGCACGGTAGAAACGCTCTTGTCCCAATTTCGTACCTTGACCGAAGTGAGCGTGATGTCCACAATTTCGCCGTCCACGTCGTAGCTTGGCAGCGATATCCAATCGCCGATTTGCAGCATGTGGTTGAACGAGAGCTGCGCCCCCGCCACCAACCCGGTGATGCTATCCTTAAATATCAGCATAATGAGCGCCGACGCCGCCCCGAGCCCCGCAAGCAGCGTAAGCGGAGACTTGCCTGTCACAATGGCGACGCAAAAAACGAGGCACAAAAAGTAGAGGATAATCTGGGCAAACTGCACCAATCCCCTAATGGGCTTCGACCGCCGGGCTTCTCTGCGCTTGTTGACGTCCACAATGGTGTTGAGGATAGCGTTGGCTATCAGCACAAAAAGTACCACTGCGGCGATTTGGTAGAGGCTTCCCAGTATTTTGGGCGGCCCCTTAGCGTCGTCGGACAGCAGAATGAAGTTGTACTTGAACACCAGCAGCGGCAGGTAGTAGCACAGGTACGAAAAAAGCTTGTTTGCCTTGAGCGCGGCTGCAATTTTGCTGTTTTTCTTCTTTATCAGCAGGGTGGTGAGCTTGTAGGTAGCCCATTTGCCCAGCTTGTAGAGAAGTATGGAAGCCGTCAGGCACAGCGCAAACGTCGATGCAACGTATGCAGCATCGGCCTGACCCTCCGATGGGATAACCTCCGAGAGCCACGATTTGTACAGCATGTTCCAACCGGATAGCAACGTAGAGCTTGCCATTTTGTTTACGCTAAATGCGCGGTAATTGCCCTTTTCTCAGCGCGTAGCGGCTCAAATGGTGCGCACGTTTACGTTGAGGGTAGAGGCGCTGTTTGGCCCTATGTTGAATACCTTGATAAGCCCTATTTGCCCCGAGACAGTTTGAAATGCCACTACATCGTTGTTGCTCAGGTGGTTTACCATAGTGCCACCGGCTCCCTCCAGCGCCTTGGCAATGTCTGCGGCCGACGCCGTTGCGTAGTCGAGGCTGACCTTTACGAAGCGCGTTTTGTTGTGGTTGCCCCACGTTTGCACGCCGTAGCTGGTGTTGTTGAATACGCGCGTTACCACTTCGTCGCCGGGAGCGGCAACGGTAACGCCGTTTATCTTGCCGTAGAAAAACATGAAGTCAACATCCTTTTGCGCCTCCTTAGCTTCGGGGAGCAGCAGCACCTTGCTCTGGCTCACGGAGTAGGAGCTGCCGAGCGTGTTGAGCATGTTGAAGCCCAAGAGCAGGTTGCTTTGGCTGGTGGGCTGCCGGCTTGTTTTGACCAAAAATTCTGCAGTTGTGGTGCGGTTTCTCCTGTCGGTTGCCTCCACCACCAATACGATGTCCGACGTTATGTCATTCAGCGTTATGGCGCTCTCAAACTTTTTTGGGTTGCTGAAGCTGGTAATGTACTTGCTGGGAATTTCCTCGCCGTTTACCCTCTTTTTGAAGTACTTGACTTCTTTGAGCTTGGCGGGAGCGTTGATGGTTACCAATACCTCCTTGCTGCTGCCGGATTCAACAATGGCTTCGGTGGCGTTGGTTCCATCGAAAAGGATAGTGGGAGCGGCGGCGTTTCTTGTACAGCTGGCATTCCCCAAACACATTGCTACAACGGTAGCGATGACGAAATAAAAAAACTTTTTCATAATTTTTTCTAAAGATAAAATGATTAAATAATTTTGCTGTTGCCAAAAGCGTAGTACTTTTGATGCCACAAAAATACTACAAAACAGGTTGAATTGCAACAGTTTTGCCAATATTTTATCAACAATTCCAATTTTGCTGTTTTTTTTGTTGAAAGCTGTACGTAAATTATGGCTAAACATCTTATTGCAAAATATTTTACGCTAAAATTTACGGGTTGAACATCATTTATATATAGGCAATTTGGTTTGGGGCATAGGAATAAGTCAGCTACTTTTGCAGCAAAAATTGGCGGTACATGGCCGAAAAGCCTTTGTTTATGGCAAAAAAAATTTACCGTAGCCAGCCAAGCTACTTTATTTACTGCTGCAAAATTGCGCGGCAATGGTTTTTATCATGCTGAAAAACAATCTGTACAGCGTATTTTCGTAAAAAAAGCGGGGCTGACAAAAAAATTCATTTTCCGCAGCCGAAATATATCGTATAGAAAGCTAAATTATCCACAGAGCTAAAGGGTTATAATAGTATAGAAAGTAATGTAGCGTATGCTGCTACGCGCAGCTGCCCGCCGCTGCGTAGCGCCGCTGGCAGCTCGGCGCAGCTACCCCGGGAAACTATAGCGTGATGCTAAGATACTGAAGAAGATGCACAAAAAAATTTATTTTGATGAATTGTTTAATCCCTTAATTGTTTATTTGATGAAAAAATTATCTTATGCAAACGGCACGAGCGACATTGCGCTGCGTGGCGAAACCATTGGCGAGGCGCTGCTGCGCACCGT
>JAISLN010000117.1 GCA_031290835.1 Prevotellaceae bacterium | reverse complement strand
GGTTTTACGCCGGCTTGCTCCATGGCGCGCATTGCCAGCTCCACAATGTGGAAGTGCGGCTCCACCTGTAGGCGCATGTTGTAGTACTGGTCGTTGAGCTCCACGCCGACAACGCCCGCGCCGTACTTTTCGTTGATGGCGCGGGCGCACTTGCGCAGCAGCGTCTTGCGCAGCTCAAACTTTTGCAGGCTGTGGTCGCGAATGAGGTACTGCATCACGGCTTTTTCCACCTCTCCGGCCACGTGCACGAGGTGAAAAAATCCCTCGTAGCCCTCCGTGTACTCCGGGCGTTCGGCGGCGGGCAGCATCGCGTTGAGCTCGGCGGCCACCTGTAGCGCGTTTACCATCCTGTTTTTGGCGTAGCCGGGGTGAATGCTTTTGCCCTGTATGCGCACTACCGCCGAGGCGGCGTTGAAGTTTTCGTACTCCAGCTCCCCGATTTTTCCGCCGTCCACGGTGTAGGCGTAGGTAGCGCCGAACTTTTGCACGTCGAAGCGGTCAACGCCGCGCCCTATCTCCTCGTCGGGGGTAAAGGCAATGCAAACGTCGCCGTGCCGGAATTGGGGGTGCGAGGCCATGTATTCCGCCGCGCACATAATTTCGGCAACGCCCGCCTTGTCGTCGGCGCCGAGCAGCGTTGTGCCGTCGGTGGTAATGATGGTTTGCCCCGCGTACTCGCGCAGCTCGGGGAAGTCGTTGGGCGACAGCACGATGTTTTTTTCGCTATTCAGCACAATGTCTCCGCCGTTGTAGCGCTCCGTGATTTTGGGCTGAACGCCGCGCCCCGTCATGTCCGGCGAGGTGTCCACGTGGGCAATAAACCCAATGGGCGGCGGCGCGGTTGCCGTGTTTGCTTTGATGTGCGCCATCACGTAGCCGTGCTCGTCCATGGATACGTCGGCAACGCCCATTGCGCGCAGCTCGGCCGCCAGCAGCGAGAGCAGCTGCAGCTGTTTTTTGGTGCTCGGAAATGTTTTCGAGCTTTCGTCCGACTGCGTGTCGATGGCCACGTAGCGGAGAAATTTTTGAAGGATTGCTTCTGCCATTTTTTTTCCAAAAAACCCTAACGGAGGCTTAGCGCCTCGTTAGGGTTGTGAGTAGCGTAGTAGCGTATCGATAGTAGTAGCTATTTGATGTGGTTATTTTTTCCTGACGATTTCTAAATGTTGAGCATTTTTCGCAGCGCTCCGAAGTGCCTGAACGGCGGGTAGCGCGTGGCTATGTCGAGCCAAGTGGGGGTGGATAGGATAGCCCTGCGGTTGCTGAAGGCCAAGAAGCTGTCTTTGCCGTGGTACCTTCCTGTTCCGCTTTTTCCCACTCCGCCAAACGGCAGGTGGTGGTTGGCGACGTGCATGATGACGTCGTTGATGCAGGCTCCGCCGGAGGTTGTTTTGCGCAGCACCTCTTTTCCCTTGCAGGCGCTCCCGAAGTAGTATATGGCCAGCGGCTTTTCGTGGGTGTTGATGTAGGAGACAGGCTCGTTGACGTCGTCAAAGGTCAGCATGGGGAGGATGGGGCCGAATATTTCCTGCTGCATGATGGGGTGGTCGGTTGCCACGTCGTCTATCAGCGTTGGGGCAATGTACCTGTCGGGCTCGTTGACCTGCCCGCCTACTACCACGTTTGCGTCCTTTAGCAGCTCCTTGAGCCGCTCCACCGATTTTCGGTTTACAATGCGCGGGTAGTAGCTGCCCTTTTGGCAGCATTTGCCGTGTATTTTGGTGATGGCGGCCTCAAATTTTATGGTAAATTCGCGCTTCAGGGAGCGGTGGATGAAGAGGTAGTCGGGCGCGAGGCATATTTGCCCGGCGTTGAGCGTTTTTCCCCAGGCTATTCGGTTTGCGGCAACGTCGACGTTGGCGCTGCTGTCCACAATGCAGGGATTTTTTCCGCCCAGCTCCAGCACCACCGGCGTCAGGTGTTCGGCGGCGGCCTTCATCACCTTTTTGCCCAGCTCTGCGCTGCCCGTGAAGAAGATGACGTCGAACTGCTGCTCCAGCAAAAAGATGTTTACGTCCCGGTTTCCCTGCGCAAAGCCCACGTAGTCGTCCGAGAACGTGTCGCGTATCATTTCCTCCATTACCTTGGCGATGGTTGGCGTGTAGGGCGACGCCTTCAGGATGGCGCAGCATCCCGACGAAATGGCGCCCACGAGCGCGTTCATGAGGAGCTGAAACGGGTAGTTCCACGGCGCAATGATGAGCGCAATGCCCAGCGGCTCGCAGATGACCTCGCTCTTGGACGGAAACAGCCTGAGCGGGGTGGGCGCCCGGTGCGGCTTTGCCCAGCGCCTCAGGTGGCGGATGTGGTTGCCGATTTCTTTGAGCACAATGCTGATTTCGGTCATGTAGATTTCTTCGGGCGGCCTGTGCAGGTCAACCCAGAGGGCTTCGAGAATTTTCGGCTCGTAGCGCTTTACGGCAGCCCGAAATTTTTTGAGCTGCTCAAGGCGAAAGTCGATGTTTTTTGTGCGATGCGTTGAAAAAAAATGGCGCTGACCATCCAGCATTTTTTCAATGGCTATTTGTGATGTATTTTCCATGAATGTTTTTATTTATAAAAAATTATAGTTCAGTTATTTAACGCTCACATGCCTGCCGACGTTGATGGTCGGTTGTGCGCGCAAGCGGCATCCCTTGTGCAAAGCGGATGCCGTGCTGCAAATACGCGTCGTGCCCGTGCGTGAAATACTCCGGTATATCGGTATATCGGTAGTGCTCACGCAGTTTACGCGGCGTAATTTTGCCGCAAAGCTAATATTTTTTTTCGAAAATTACAAACGTGTTACCATCTTACGGCTTCTTTTAGCGCCTTGTATCCGTTGCTGCTAGCCTTGAGCGTTTCGCCGCTTTTGAGGTGCACGCGGTACGCTTCTTTTTCGTAGAGCTCAATTTTTGCCACCATGTCCACGTTGACGATAAAGGATCGGTGCACGCGGATGAACTGCTGCGGCGGAAAGTTCTCCTCGAAGTACTTCATGGTTTTTTCTTTAAGAAACACGCCCTTTTCGGTGTGCAGCTGCACGTAGTCGCCGTCGGCTTCGATGTAGCGGATGCTGTGCAGCGGAATGACGTGAATTTGCTGGCGGTCTTTGACGGCCACGCGCGTTAGCGCACCCGCCGCCGCCTGTAGCGCCGGGAGGTTTACGGGCGCCGCCTCGTCCGACTTTGCCCTGGCAAACGCCTTTTGCAGCGCGGCGTCGAAGCGCTGGCGGGAGTAGGGCTTCAGCAAGTAATCTACCGCGCTTTGCTCAAAGGCGCGAATGGCAAACTGGTCGTAGGCGGTGGAAAAGATCACGAGCGGCGGATTTTCCACCAGCTCCAGCAGCTCAAACCCCGTGAGCTTGGGCATTTGCACGTCGAGGAAAATGAGCTGCGGGCTTTTTTCCTTAATAATTTTCATGGCGTCAAACCCGTTGCTTGCCTCGCCGATGACCTCTACCTCCGCGTAATCTTTTAGGTAGTGGCGAATGATGTCCCGCGCGGGAGCTTCATCATCAATAATAAGAACAGTCATGAGAGCTTTTGAATTTTGAGTTTCCATTAAACCGGTATTTTCAGCGTTAGCACAAACTTTCCGTTTTCCACCTTGGTTTGGAGTAGCGCCGAGGCGCCGTAGAGTAGCCGCAGCTGCTCTTTGGTGTTTTTGAGCCCTATGCCGGATCCTTTGCGCTGCCCGCCGGTGGCTTCGGCGTCGAAGTTGTTGCTGATTTCGATGTGCAGATGCTGCGCCTTTCGCGCGGCTTTGGCCGTGATGCTCACCGCCTCGGTGCTTTCGTAAACGCCGTGCTTTACGGCGTTTTCAAAGAGCGGTTGCAGCAGCATGGCGGGCAGCTTGAGCGGCAGGCAGTCGTCTGCTACGCTAAATTCGTAGGCGAGCTTGTCGCCAAAGCGCAGCTGCTCTATGGAGAGGTAGCGGCGGATATTCTCCATCTCCTCCTTTAGCGTGGAGGTTTTGCGGTGCGTGGCGAGCACCGTGTAGCGCAGGTAGTCCGACAGCGCCACGAGCATCTCCTGCGACTGGTTGGCGTCCTTTACGATGAGCGAGTTGAGGGAGTTTAGGCTGTTGAATAGAAAGTGCGGGTTGATTTGCGACTTGAGCAAGTTCAGCTCGCCGTCCTTCAGCAGCTTATTCAGGCGAATTTCGTTGGAGGCTTTTTCGTTCAGCCGCTCAACGTAGATGCAGAGGTAGTATATCATCGCCACTATCGCGTACAGCAGCGTCCCCTCAGCTATTTTCCAGGGCAGATTGGTGAGCATGAAGCTCAGGTAGTCGCCGTTTTTGTCGGCAAAAAAGTAGGTAAAGGCGTAGCTTAGCCCCATGCACACCGTCAGCGTAATGAGCAGCATCATGATGTGTACCGTCACGTTGAACTGCCACGATCTTTGCTCCCACGCGTTGTAGCGTATGGGGTACCACAGCCGCAAAAAGCATACGGCAAGCAGAAAGCTGTACGCCACCGCATCAACCACTATCACGTGCAGCGGCATGTCGCTTATGTAGAATGTTACCGCCACCTGAGCGTCAATGATGAGTATCCCCGCCGCCACGTAGCCCAGGCGCGACCAGTAGGATTGCAGTATCGGGTTGAAGCTGTTCACAAGAAATTTTAAATTTTGAATTCTAAATTTTAAATTGCGCGAGGCGCGGGGGAAATTCTAAATTCTAAATTTTGAATTTTAAATTGCGCGAGGCGCGGGTGAAATTTTAAAATAGCTTTGTTGCAACGAATAACGTCAAGCGGCAAAAAGTCCGTAGGACTTTAATATGGATAACCCCGTGCAAGCCGCAGGCGCAGCACGGGGGTTAGAAATCCCTGCCGCTGTTGAGCTACTACGTAGCTCTGAAATCAGAGGGCGTTACTTTGCCCCGAGCTGCGCTGCGCTTGCTCGGGGTTATCCACGTTAAGCCCCTTGCGGGGCTAAGCGTAACCGCCACTTCAG
>JAISLN010000116.1 GCA_031290835.1 Prevotellaceae bacterium | reverse complement strand
CAACAACAAAATGAAAAAATCAACCTTAGCGATCATGCTTTGCCTGCTGTGTACAGGCGCGAGCGCACAAGCAAAAAATCCCGAACATAAATGGTTTGAGGAGGCTCGCTTCGGCTTATTCGTCCACTTTGGCGCGTTTAGCGTGCTGTGCGACGGGGAGTGGGTAATGAACAGCAAAGAAATTACGGTGCACGACTACAAGAAGCTGCTGCACGTTTTCAACCCGCAGCTTTTTGACGCAAAAAAGCTGGTGGGCATTGCCAAGGATGCAGGCATGAAGTACATCACCTTTACCTCGCGGCACCACGACGGCTTTAGCAACTGGGACACCAGGCAATCCGACTGGAACGTGATGCGCACGCCCTACGGAAAGGACATTATCCGGCAGCTCGCCGACGAGTGCCACAGGGAGGGCATTAAGCTGGTGCTCTACTACTCCCTGCTGGACTGGTCGCGCGACGACTACAGCCACACCACCGGCCGCACGGGAAAAAAGACGGGGCGAACCGAGCAAAAGGACTGGAGCGCCTACATCGGCTTCATGAAGGCGCAGCTGACGGAGCTGCTCACCAACTATGGCGAAATTGCCGGGATATGGTTCGACGGGGAGTGGGATCAGCTGCCGGAGGAAAATCAAAAGGTGTCGCACGATATGTCTGCGGTGGATTGGCATTTTGGCGAGATATACGACCTCATCCACACCCTGCAACCTTCGTGCATGATTGCCAACAACCACCATCTCCCCGCGCTGCCCGGCGAAGACTACCAAGCCTTTGAAAAAGACCTGCCCGGCGAAAACACCGGCGGCGGCTTCAGCGCAAATCAGAGCGTTGCCGGCAAGCTGCCCCTCGAAACCTGCGAAACCATAAACCGCTCCTGGGGGTACAGCATTCGCGACAACAGCTTCAAGTCCACCCGTCAGCTGGTGCACCTGCTGGTGAGGGCGGCCGGCTACGGGGCAAACCTTTTGCTCAACGTTGGCCCCATGCCCACGGGCGAGGTGGAGGATACTTGCGTTGCCCGCCTTAAGGAAATGGGGCAGTGGATGGCGGAGTACGGCAAAACCATTTACGGCACAACCGCAGGCGTAGTGAAGCCGCAGGCGTGGGGCGCGGCAACCCGAAAGGGCAACGTGCACTACATCCACATCCTCAGCAAAGACAGCGAGCAGCTGACGCTGCAATTTCCCAACGCCATCCGCTCTGCCGCGTGGCTCAACGCAAGCGCCGCCTCGAAGCTGAAGTGGAAGCAAAACAGCAAGACCCGCAGCGTGACCTTTGACCTCTCCACCCTGCCCGAAGGCTTCGACGCCATTATAGAAGTCGTGCCGAAGTAGCTTGCTTAGGGTACGGCTTGCAGCATTAGCTGTTCATGATATCCGCCTGCAGGTTGATGGACTCTTCGTGGATGAGCTCCAGCAGGCGCTTGGCAAACTCGTGGCTTAGCCCCATGGCCGTTGCGAGGCTACTCCGCTTTTCCAAAATTTCCTCCCAGCGGTTGAGCTGCAGCACCATCAGGTTGTGGTCTTTCTTGTAGCGCCCAATTTTTTGGGAAATGCTCATGCGCTGCGCTATGGACTGAAAAATGGTATCGTCGAGAATGTCTATCTGCTGCCGGTAGGCGTCGAGCTCGCTGCGCACCTCCGGCTTGGCGGGGTTTACCTCGCGCAGCTGTAGCGCGTAGATCATTTGGGCGTAGTCGGCGGGCGTGAGCTGCTGCTCGGCGTCGCTCTTGGCAATGCAGGGGTCGTTGTGCACCTCTACCATTAGCCCGTCCATGTTCAAGTCCAGCGCTTTTTGGGCTACGAGGGGCACAAGGCTACGCTTGCCGGCAATGTGGCTGGGGTCGCAAATGACGGGCAGGGTAGGGCAGAGCGTTTTGAGCTCAATGGGCATAGTCCACACCGGCTCGTTGCGGTACACCGATTTTTCGTACGCCGAAAATCCCCGATGAATGGCTGCCAGCTGCGTAACTCCCGCGCGGTTGAGGCGCTCCAGCGCTCCCAGCCACAGCTGCAAGTCGGGGTTTACCGGATTTTTTACCAGCACCACCACGTTGCATCCTTTGATGCTATCGGCAATGCTTTGCACCGAAAAGGGGTTTACCGAAGTTCGCGCCCCCACCCACAGCACGTCAACGCCGTACTTTAGCGCCAGCTCAACGTGCTCGGTGGTGGCTATTTCTACGGCAGTTCGCAGCCCTGTTTCCTGCTTCACGGTTTGCAGCCACTTGAGCGCCACTTCTCCCATCCCCTCAAACGAGCCGGGGCGCGTGCGCGGCTTCCACACCCCCGCGCGAAAGTAGCTGACGCGCTTCGACGCCTTCAGCTGCCGCGCAGTGTCGAGCAGCTGTTCTTCGCTCTCGGCGCTGCACGGGCCGGCAATGAGCACAGGCCAGCGAGGATTTTCCAGGTGGTTCGCAATGGGCGAAAGGTTTAAGTCTATTTTCATCTCTTTTTTGTTGAATAATGGAGTAATAGTAAAGCTTACTTGATGATTTTTGCTATTTTGTTGGCTTCGGCTATCAGCGCGGTTATGCCGTCGGCGTTGCGCTCGTCGATGCAGGCTTTGAAGCGTTGGAGGTTTTCTATGTACTTTTGCAGGGCGTGCGATACGCTGTCGGCGTTTTGCAGGAAGATAGGCGTCCACGTTGCGGGCGAGCTTTTTGCCAGCCGCACCGTTGATTCAAAGCCCGTGCCGGCGAGGTCAAAGATGTACCTTTCGCTTTTTTCGACCTCCAGCACCGTAAGCCCCAGCATGAACGAGCTCACGTGCGATATGTGCGACACGTAGGCTACGTGCCGGTCGTGCGCCTCCGCGTCGGTGTAAAAGAGCACCTCCATGTTGAGGCTGCGGAACATGGACAGCGCACGGTTGAGCGCAAAGTCGGCGCTGAGGTTGTGCTCGCACACGATGGCTTTTTTGCCGTCAAAGAGTCCGTCAGCTGCCGCCGTGGGGCCGGAGTACTCCGTGCCCGCCATGGGGTGCGCGGCTACGTACTGTGCGCGTCGGCTGTGGGTGCGGGCAACGGTGCATATCCCGTTTTTGGTCGACCCCATGTCCACCACCGTGGCGTCCTCCTTTAGCAGGTTGAGGATGTGCGGCAGCAGCTGCCGCGCAACGTTTACCGGCACCGCCAGCAGCGCAAGGTCGGCCGCTTTTACGGCTTCGTCTATCGGTAAAATTTCGTCCACCAGCCCCAGCCCCAGCGCCAGCTCCGCGTGCTTGGGGTTGCTCTCAACTCCGATGAGCCGCGCTGCAAATCCGCGCTTGCGCAGCGCAATAGCTGCCGACCCGCCAATTAATCCAATGCCTATGAAAGCTACCGTCATTTTTACAGATTTACAGAATTTACAGATTTACAGATTTACAGAATTACAAAATTTACAGAATTTACAGATTTACAGATTTACAGAATTACAGAATTTACAAATTTACAGAATTTACAAATAAAAAAATACAAATATGTTAATTCTGTAAATTTTGTAATTCTGTAAATTAATTCTGTAAATTAATTCTGTAAATTAATTTTCCTCCCACTTGTCCCGCATGTATTCGCCCAGCAGGTGCAGGCGGGTGGTGTGCAGAGCCAGCTCGTCCATGGCGCGGTGGTAGGCGGCGCTGTCATTCCACTCCAGGTCGATGTAGAAGCTGTACTGGTAGGGCTTCCCGATAATCGGTACGGACTGAATTTTGGTGAGGTTTACGCCGTGCTTAGCCCACACGCCGAGCACCGCCGCCAGCGACCCGCTGCGGTGCGCCACCTCAAGGCAAATGGACGCTTTGTTGTGCTGCCCGCTTTGGCATGGCGTGCGGCTTAGCGCCAAGAAGCGGGTAAAGTTTTGCTTGCAGGTGTGAATGTCCTTTGCGATGACGTGCAGCCCGTACATTTCGGCCGCCAGCATTCCGGCAATTGCGGCGGTGTTGGCGAGCTTGTTTTTTACAATCAGCTGCGCCGATTCGGCGGTATCGTTTTTTTCTATCACGGTAACCGTTGGCGGCAGCGCATCCAGAAATTCGCGGCATTGCGCAATGGCGATAGGGTGGGAGTGGATGTACGCCACCTGCGGCAGCTGCACGCCCGGCAGCGCCATGAGCTGCATTTTGATGTGCAGGTAAACCTCGCCCACCACCTTCAGGCCAAATTCGTTGATGAGCGAGTAGTTGGGCAGCAGCGTTCCGGCAATGGTGTTTTCTATTGCCATTACCGCAAAGTCAACCTCGCCCGCTGCCAGCTTGCGCGCCA
The DNA here is from genome assembly GCA_031290835.1 of Prevotellaceae bacterium. Classification (GTDB taxonomy): domain Bacteria; phylum Bacteroidota; class Bacteroidia; order Bacteroidales; family UBA932; genus JAITMY01. The sequence goes on along the minus strand of JAISLN010000116.1, from coordinate 299 downwards.
GCTCGCGGAAGGTGTCGCACTCTACCGCTACAATGCTTTTTCCAAAATATTTTTGGGCGGCCACTTCGTGAAACGCGCCGGCTACGCCCTGTATGGCTATTTTTTTAGGTTGCTCCATGGGAGATAAGAGCTAAGAGTTAAGAGCTTGTTCGCAAAAAAAAATCCCGCAACGTACAAGCTCGGGATTTTACGATAGCACCTTTATTTGATTTTAGTCAATACAAGCTCGCTCAACCCCGCTACGCGCGTGCCGATAGAAGTAAAATCGATAAAATCGTTGTAGGAGCATTGCATTGAAA
>JAISLN010000115.1 GCA_031290835.1 Prevotellaceae bacterium | reverse complement strand
GCGCTGGATGAGCTGTTGGCTGCCTGCGATTTGGTCATCATCACCGGAGGCCTTGGCCCCACCAAAGACGATATTACCAAGCAAACGCTTGCCGCCTACTTTGGCGCAACCCGCATGGTGGTGCACGAGCCTACGCTACAGCACGTAACCGAGCTGCTAAGCCGGCGAGGTATTGCCATGGGCGAGCTCAACCGCAGCCAAGCGTTAGTGCCCGACGTGTGCGAGGCGCTGCTCAACCTTTCGGGAACTGCGCCCGGCTTGTGGTTTGAAAAAAACGGCAAGCTTGCCATCTCCCTGCCCGGCGTGCCCTACGAAATGGAATACCTGATGCTCAACGAGGTAATCCCGCGCCTGAAAAAGCGCTTTCCTCTCGGTAAGGTTTTCCACAAAAATATTATTACGGCCGGTATCCCCGAATCTACGCTGGCGGAAACCATTGCCGCGTGGGAGAGCGATTTGCCGGATTACCTGCGCTTGGCGTACCTGCCTTCGCTTGCGGGCGTGAAGCTGCGCCTTTCGTGCCACGCCGCCGACGTTCACGCCAACGCTGCCGACGAGGTAGCGGCGCGGGTGCGTCAGCTGCAAATGATTGTCCCACAATACATTGTAGGCTACGACGATGATACGCTGGAGGGCGTTGTTGGGCGGCTACTCAAGGCTCGCGGAGCAACGCTGTCCACCGCCGAATCGTGCACCGGCGGGCGGATAGCCGCCCTAATCACGGCGCAGCCCGGCGCTTCGGCCTACTTCAAGGGGAGCGTGGTGGCGTACGCCAACGAGGTAAAAGTAAAAGCGCTGGGCGTTCGACCGGACGAGATAGAAAAGCACGGGGCGGTAAGCGCGGCGGTGGTGGAGCAAATGGCGCAGGGTGCGCGGCGAGCGCTGCAAACCGACTACGCCGTTGCCGCCTCCGGCGTTGCGGGGCCTGACGGCGGAACGCCCGAAAAACCCGTCGGGACGGTATGGGTAGCGGTTGCCACCCCCCAAAAAGCTACCTCCCGCAAGCTGAACTTGGGCGGCGACAGGGAGCGAACTATTCTCCGCGCCTCCTACGTCGCGCTGAACTTGCTGCGGTTAGCGCTCACCGACGGCGGCAGCTGCTGACGCGGCAATTATTGACGTTGTCCTTTTTCGAATTTTTGCTATTCTTCGGGCGGCAAATCGGCAAAATCGTCTGCGTAGTCCATCTCGCTGTCCCTACTCAGAAGCTCAAGCATGCACGGCGCTGTAAGCAACCCCGCCGTATAGTCGTTTAGCTGACGAGCGACTCCTACTTCTGCAAACTTGTTTAAATCCAAATGCTGTAGCAAGCAAAGGCTTTTCTGATTTTCTGTGGAGGCGGTTTTCAAGCAGTCGCAGCACGCCTTTCCGTTCCTTTTGCCTTTTTCAAAATCCGTTTCCTTTTCTTCCTTTTGGCAGGCAAGCATAAGCATAGCTGCACTTGCCAACACGAGTATATATCTTACCATTACTTGGTATTTTTAGTGAACTTTTCGGTTTGCTTTTTTGATGCAGCAAAGCTACACAAAACATGCGCAAATTCCAAGTAGCGGTTGTATTTATTTGGAGCTCAAATTGTTAATATCGCGGATAATTCCTGCTGACTTAGTAATTAAAAAACGCTATATTTGCTTTTTCGTTGCAGCCTCAGCATTACTAACGCTTAAAAATCAAAAGTCATGAAAAAAAATTTGCCTGTGGCGTGGAGCGCCCTGCTAATCCTTTCTGCTCTAATATTGACCGCCGCCTGCGTACAAAGCCGCGAGCGGGTGATTGACAACCCTGCGTTTGACGATAGCAACACCGATAAGCTGCAAATCTCCAAAATCGTGCTGACCGACACGGCAACCGTCCTGTACGTGGACGCTTACAGCCGACCCGACTACTGGCTTAGGATTGCGTCGGGCGCCGTGCTGAAAGGGGCGGACAACAGGGTGTACAAGCTGCTTGGCAGCGAAAACTTTGAGCCGGATGCAAAAGTGTTCATGCCGCAATCGGGCAACGTGGCCTTTACGCTGCTTTTTGAGCCGGTGAGCCAAAACGAAAGGAGCGTGGATTTTGTTGAAGGCGATAGTCAGGACGACTTTCGCATCAAAAACATCCGGCTCTACCGCTCCGAGCCACCTGCCGCCGCCATTCGGTGCAGGCTGAAGGGCGAAGTCGTCAACCGTCCGCAGAGTAGCCGCCTCGTGCTGCTGAGGCAAGGGGAAGATTTCCGCACCACAAAGGCTACGTATATTCCCGTGCGCAACGGCAAATTTGAGCATGCGCTGTGCTGCGACCATGAGGAAGCATACACGCTGACGTTTTACGACGAATACTTGAACGGCGCGTGGCGACCCATACCGTTTATTGCCGAACAGGGCGAAATTCACTTTACGCTGCACCCAGCTGACGAGTGGAAAAGCAACGTAACTACCGGCGGTGCGGCTAACAGGGAAATGCAGGCGGCGCAAAAATTGATAGGAGATAAAATTGACATGCTGTATGATTCATTGAATATAAGGATAGGAGCATTGGAAAAAGCGGAAAAATACTATACCGCCGAGGCCGCTGAGCTGACAAAGCAAATAGAGGCTTCAGCAACGGACGACCCCAAGCGCGAAGAGCTCTTTCGGCAGTATATGGCGCTTCGCGACGCCGAAAAGTGCTTAACTCCGGAAGGCAACGCGCTCAAAGAGGAAGGCAACGCCATTGCCAAGAAAAAAGTTGACATGGAGCTGGCGTACGCAAAAGAAAATACCACCATTGCAGGATACAGCCTTTTGGTAGCAAACATACAAAGAGCCATTGAGCAAACCAAAAGCGACGCTGCCCCAATGCTCGAAATATACGCCAACGCTTACCGGGGCAAATACCCCAACCACCCCTACAGCGAGCTGGTTGAGCGCTACGTCAACGCAACGTCCGTAAAGGTGGGCAACCCGTACATCGACGTTGCGGCAACAGATGCAGAGGATAACGAGGTGAGGCTATCAAGCCTGATAGCCGGAAAAGTGGCGCTAATTCACCTGTGGGCGTCGTGGTGCGGCCCCTGCATCCGGCACGGGAAGGAGATGATACCGGTGTACGAAGCGTATAAGGACAAAGGCTTTACGGTGGTAGGCATTGCACGCGAGCGGAGCAAGGCGTCGATGCTTGCAGCCGTGCAGCGCGTAAAATATCCATGGGTAAACCTGCTGGAGCTGAACGACCGGCACGGCGTTTGGACAAAATACGGGATAGGCAACGCCGGGGGCGGCGATTTTTTGGTGGATGACAAAGGCATTCTATTGGCCGTCAACACAACGCCGGAGGAGGTGAAGCGCATTTTGGAAAAGCTCCTGAAGTAAGCCCTGCAAAAGCTACACCTCATCCGAAAAATACGCCTTTGGCAGCTGGCGCAGGTTGTACTGCGAAGCCATTACCTCGCCGTAGGCTCCTGCGGTGCGAATGGCAATGAGGTCGCCGCGCTGCGTTTGCGGAAGCGCAACATCTTTGCCGAAAACATCGCTGCTTTCGCAAATAGGTCCTACCACGTCGTACACTTTTGCGCTGTTGTGCTGCGGGGTGATATTTTCTATTTTGTGGTATGCGCCGTAGAGGGCAGGACGAATGAGGTCGGTCATGCCGGCGTCAACCACCACAAAATTCTTTTTTTGCAGCTCTTTTACGTACAGGCATTTTGTAATTAGCGCGCCGCACTGCGCCACGATGGAGCGCCCCAGCTCGCAGTGCAGCTGCTGCCCTTTGCGCAGCTTGATGTGCCGGTTGAGCGTGGCAAAATAGGCGGCAAGCTGTGGGATGCTGTTTTCGTCGGGGTGCTCGTAGTCCACGCCCAGCCCGCCGCCTACGTTCACATGCTCTACCGCCACCCCTACCTGCGCCAGCTGCTCCTGCAGCTCGTTGACCTTAGCGCACAGCTCAACAAAGGGCTCAAATTCCGTTATCTGCGAGCCTATGTGAAAGTGTATGCAAACCAGCTTCAGGTTGCCCATTTTCATCACCTTTTTCGCCACATCGTTCAGCTGCCACAGGTTAATGCCAAACTTGTTTTCGTCCAGCCCGGTGGTAATGTGCGCGTGCGTATGAGCATCTACGTTGGGGTTGATGCGCAGCGCCACGTTCGCCACCTCGCCCTTGTCCTTGGCCAGCGCGTTTACCACCTCCAGCTCCTGCTCCGACTCGCAGTTGAAGGAAAAGATACGGTTGTCTATGCCCAAACAAATTTCGTCGTCGCGCTTGCCAACGCCCGCAAAGGCAATGCCCTGCGGAGAAAAGCCACAGCCGATAGCCCGCTGCACCTCCGCGCCGCTCACGCAGTCGGCGCCAAAGCCCATGCCGCTTAGCAGGCGCAGCAACTTTTCGTTGGCGTTGGCCTTGAGCGCGTAGTGAATAGCATAGCCATACTTTTGAGCTTCGCTCATCGCCACCTGCGCTGTACGCCGAAACAGCTCCACATCGTAAAAGTAGAATGGCGTTGGGATAGCGCTAATTTTTTCTATCGGAAATTGCATCTTATAAGAATTAAAAATTAAGAATTTAAGAATATTGGACTCGCGCTGCAACCTGCAAGCTTGCAAGCTGCCATCAAAACAGCTTTTCGTTTAAGGCCTCCATAGCCTGTTTTTTATACGCGCTGTCCACCAGCAGGCTAACGTTGTAGCGGCTTCCGCCAAACGAAATCATGCGAATAGGAATACCGGCGAGCGCGCTGAAGAT
>JAISLN010000114.1 GCA_031290835.1 Prevotellaceae bacterium | reverse complement strand
GCAGTAATGATAGTAAAAATTAAATGCTGCATAGTACTTAATACAAATTATCAATGCTTCCGTTTTCGACAAAACGCTGTTACGCGATTTACGGTGTCCGCTACCGGAAGTTCACGGCAATCAAAAGGTCAAAGAGCAATTATCTTTACTCTGTTAAAACAATTAACAACCGAACGCAACGGGGGAAATTTTGAATTTTAAATTTTAAATTGCGCAAAGCACGGATTGTCGTGCGTTAGCCTAATTCAAAATTCAAAATTTCTTGCGCCTCGCGCAATTCAAAATTCAAAATTTCTTGCGCTTCGCGCAATTCAAAATTCAAAATTCAAAATTCAAAATTTCCCCAGCATCACCCCGCCGCCGCCTCCTCCTTTGCCGCCTTTACCATGAAGTAGAGCCGGTTGAAGACGTTTACTTCGCTGGTGCCCGCGTCAAAGTCGAGAAAGAGGAGGTTGAGCTTGGGGTACTTGTCCTTCATGCGCTTCTCCACGCCCTTGGAGATAATTTGGTTGGCGATGCAGCCAAAGGGTTGCAGGCTCACCACGTTGTGGATGCCCTCCTCGGCAAAGGCGCTTATTTCGCCCGGGATGAGCCACCCCTCGCCGTATTGGTGGGCAAGGTTTACTATCTTCGACGCCTGCCGCGCCAGCTCGTCAATGCTGTGCTTGGGGCGGTAGAAGCGGAAGCCGCGGCTTAGCCGCTCGGCGCGGCGGAAGTAGCCGTTCAGGTAGCGGCGCAGCAGGTAGCCCAGCAGCATCCCCCTGAGGGTGCGCGTATCGAGGTGCGCCTTCCGGTTCACGCTCAGGTTCACAAAATCCTGAATGAAGAAGTCCAGCAGCGAGGGTACCACCACCTCCACGCCCTGTTGGTTGAGCCAATCCACGATGTTGAGGTTGGCAAAGGCGTTGTACTTGAGGTATATTTCGCCCACCACGCCCACGCGGGCAAAGCTGCCCTGCCGCACCGGCACGCGGTTGAAGTCCTCCACCGCCTGCTCCAGCAGCCGGTAGATGTGGCGCGGCTTGCCCGTGCGCTCGATGGTTTCCTCCAGCTTGCCCAGGTAGCTGTCGAGCAGCCGGCGCGATTCGCCCCTGTTTACCTCGCGGAATACGGTGGCGTAGTGCATCCTGGAGAGCTCGTCGGCGCAAATGACGGCGGCCAGGAAGGGGCGGATGATCTTGGCCCAGGGGATGCTGAAGCCCGGCTGCTCGTGCAGCCCCGTGGCCACGGCCACCGACACCACCGGGACGTCCTCAAAGCCGGCGCTCACCATGGCCTTCTTTATCAGCGGCAGGTAGTTGGAGGCGCGGCACTGCCCCCCCGTTTGGGTGATGGCCACCGCCGTGTTGTTCAGGTCAAACTCGCCCGACTTGAGCGCCTTCACCACGTCGCCGATGACGGTAATGGCGGGGTAGCAAATCTCGTTGTTGGCGTGGCGCATCCCCTCGTCCACCGCCTGCGCGTCCGTCACCGGCAGCGTGTGGAGGCGGTAGCCAAACCGCTTGAACAGCGGCGGGAATACGCGCGAGTAGATGTCGGAAAACAGCGGGGCAATGATGGTGCGCCGCTGGTCTTCGGGCATGAAGGGCTTGGTGGTTTTCCGCTGCCGGCCGCTGGGCTGCAGCTTGCGGTCGCTGTAGCGGGCAAACTCCACCACCGACCGCAGCCGCAGGCGGATGGAGCCGGTGCTGCTGATTTCGTCCACGCGGAGGAGGTTGTTGTTCTTGCCGGCGGCCTGCAGCACCTCCTTCACCTCGTCGGTGATGATGGCGTCGGGGCCGCAGCCAAACGAGTTGAGCTGCACCATGCGCACGTTGGAAGGCTGCTGCGCCACCCACTTGGCGGCGTTGGTGATGCGCGCCGGGTAGCCCCACTGCGAGAGGTAGAGGTCGCTCCGCTCGCTCTCCACGTTGGGCAGCACGTCCTCCGTCACCACGCTCACGCCCAGCTCCGTCAGTATCTCCGCCGCTTGCTGGTTGATGAGCGGGTCGGCGTGGTAGGGTCGGCCCGCCAGCACCACCAGCTGCCGGCCATCGCGCAGCGCCTGCCGGATAACCTCCTCCCCCTTGGCCTGCACCGCCTCCTTAAAGGTGCGCTGCGCCGCGAGGGCGGCGGCAAAGGCGCGGCCAAGCTGCCCGCTGCTCACCTTCAGCCCGCTCCCGCGGAGCGACTCGATGTAGCTGCGGCACGCCGCCCGGAGCAGCGCCTCGTCGCGAAACGTTACCGTAGGCGCGTCCACCCCAATCCCCCACCGCTTCTTGGGGTTGATGGCGCTCTTGACCACCTCGGCGTAGCCCGTTACGATGGGGCAGTTGAAGGTGTTGTGCGCCGGCGCCGACGCCTTCTCGCGAAACACCATCGGCATAAAAATCCGGTCTACCTTCTTCTCGGCCAGGTCAAAGATGTGCCCGTGCACCAGCTTGGCCGGGAAGCAGATGTTGTCGCTCATCACCGTGCCCATCCCCTTCTCGTACAGCGCCACGGTGGACGGGTCGGACAGCACCACGCTCACGCCGCACTGCGCCAGCAGCGTGCTCCAGAACGGAAAGTTTTCGTACATGTTGAGCGCGCGCGGTATGCCCACCGTGAGCGTATCGAAGTCCGCGCGGCCGGTGGCGGCGCCGCCAAACAGCAGCCGGTACTTGTAGCGGAGCAGGTTGAAGCCCTTTTCGCCGCTCTGCCCCTTGCTCGAGAACACGCGCTCGCACTTGTTGCCGCCAAAGAACACGTTGCCGTTGTCGAACTCAAACCGGCTGATGGTGCAGTGGTTTTCGCAGCCCTTGCAGATGAGCTGCCTCTTTTTGTGCTTATCTACGTTGCTGATGTTTTC
>JAISLN010000113.1 GCA_031290835.1 Prevotellaceae bacterium | reverse complement strand
CATTGCCGACGTTGATTTGATTGTGTTTGCCTCCTACTCTCCGTCGGACACGGTGGCCACGACGGCGCACATCGTGCAGCGCGAGTTTGGAGTAAAAAAAGCCAAAGCATTTTACGTATCCTCGGCATGCTCCTCGGCTATCAACGCCATGGAGATTATTGAGCTGTTTTTTGCCGGCGGCAAGGCGTCGAAAGCGCTGCTCCTTTCGGCAGACAGAAACACCAGCTACTACAACCCCAAAGATACCAAGGCAGGTCACCTGTGGGGCGACGCTGCCGCCGCCTTTTTTCTCTCCAAGGAGCGCACGTGTGCTTACGAGCCTCAGGTGCTGGACGTCATTACGCACGGGCTGGGGCACGTGGGCAAGGGCAAAGAGGGGGTTTACCTTGACCCCCGAAAGGAGGGCATACAAATGCACAACGGCAAGGATGTGTTCATAAACGCCTGCACCTACATTGCCGGCTGCGCACAAGAAATTACCGCCAAAAACGGCTACGCCATTGCCGACCTTACGTACTTCATTTCGCACCAGGCCAACATGCGCATTGTGAGCCACGTAGTTGAGCAGCTGGGTGTACCCGAGGAGAAGTCGCTGAACAACATCAGCGAGCTGGGCAACACCGGCTCCGTAAGCTCCATGCTCATTTTTGCCCAAAACTACCGCCGCTTCCGCCCCAACGACCTGATTTGCATTTCGGTGTTTGGCGGCGGGTATTCAGCTGGCGCCTGCCTAGTAAAGTTCGGCAATTGAAATACTATTGGCGCGGCAAATGATTCCGAGCGCGCGCCGACGGACGAACCCCGCCCTATACGCCAAGCCGATGGCTATATCCGGCATCCTTTTATCCATACTTTTTGAGCTGTATTTGTGGGGAAGAAACTTGGGCAAAGCAAACTAAAGAACAAAGTGGCTTACTGTACAACCTACAATAAGCCCCCCCCGTAAATAAAATGCATTTGTTTTGTTTTTAATGCTTTGCAGCAACAAAAAAAATGCTTAAAACGATACGCTTATGCCCGGACTTATCATTACAAAGGGTATTTTTTCTTGCAGCTTGTAGCCCAACCCCACGTGAATGGGGACGTTGAACATGCGCCGGGAGCTGAGCGGGTAGATGCTGCCCAGCGCCACAAAGGCGAGGTCGCGCTTAGCGTCTGTTCTGAAGTTGAAGGTGTTGATGAACAGAAACCCTGCGCCGCAGCGGTAGGGCTTCATTTTGCCCGCCTTTTCGTCGTCGGTGAAGCTGAACTGCGCAATGAGCGCAATGCTGATACCGCCGAGGTTGTCGGTGAACGACGATTTCTTTTCGGCGTCCTTGTCCAATTCGCTTTCGCCCAAGTTCTGAATGAGCATGCCTGCCGGCAGCGAAAGGTCGATGTCAAACAGCATTTTGGGTTGGTAGATAACCTCCACGCGCTTCTCAAAAATCGGCTCGGAGTACTTGTCCGCCATTTGCCTGACGTCGAGCTGCACCTTGCCGAAGTTGTCCAGCGCGCTGGGTTTGGTGCCTAAGATGTTGTTGAAGTTGATGTTTTCGCTCAGGCAGCTTTTGTCCTTGTAGTACGCTCCGCGCGGCGAAGTTTCGTCGGGGCACACCAGCTGATTTTTGAGCGTGCGCATTTCGATAATTTCCCCGCGCTTGCCCAAAACCCGCACGTCAATCTCCAAGTACTGCTTGCCGTAGAGCTTGGTTTTGCTGTCGATATTTTCTTTGTCAAACAGTAGCGCAAAGTCCTTGATAACGTTGCGCGAAATGATGGCGTTGCTGATTTGGTTGACCTGCACCTGCGTGTTGTTGCCGTACTTGAGCGTGATGAAGTCAAAGGGGCGGGGATGCTGATACTCTTCTACCGTCAGCGCTTTGCCGGTGGGCTGCCCGTTGTTGAGCAGCGCAACCTGCCGCTTGTTGATGTTCATCGGTATGTGCAGCCTGAAGAGGCGCCGCGCTTCGGTTTGGTTAATGGTGTCGGAGGTAATCTCCACGACGTCTTGCCACGTAAAGCGCGCCTTGTGCAGCGATTTTCCCTCCACGCTCACGTCTATTTGCTCGCCGGGATATACCCTGGTGCTCGACTGCCAGTCGCCACCTTCGTGCAGCACCTGTATGGACGAGATGTGCAGCTGTGGCGTAATGTCGAGGTTGGTGATGAACATCGGCGCGTCGTTCATTTTAATGTAGAGGTAGCCTTCGGTGTTGCGGTGCAGGTTGAATACGGTGAGCTTGCAGAGCACCTTGTCGTTGGCCAAATCCTTAATGGTAAACAGCTCCCCGATGAGCGACCCGCCGGCAGCCTCCTGATCTTCTATGCGGTACGTCCGGTTGAGCTGCAGCCGGCGGTTGTTGTCTATCACAACGCTCACGCCCTTGTAGCGCGCTTCGTCGTCGTAGGTTACCTCCTTTTTGTCCAAGTTGAGAAAGACGAGGCGGCTCGCCTTGATGGTGAACGGCTGCGACTGTAGCGCAATGGCGTTGCTCAGCTGCTTGCTTTCGTTCAGGAACGGCGCAAGCGTTTCCAGCACAATGTCGAGGGTTTTCACGCCCAGCTCGCGCGGCTGCACAACGAGCATCAGCCGGCCGTCGCGCAGCGCTATGCGGTAGTCTATGCCGTTGCTGTGCTGCCAGTCGCTCGTGGGTTTAATGTTGTCAACGTTGTTGGTTTCCAGCTCAAAACCTTTTTCTTCGCCTACAAAAAGCACGTCGTTAACCGGAAAAAGCTTTACCCACGTTTGGGTGTAGGGAAACAGCGCCAGCTCCCATACTTTGGTGTTCGGCTGAGCGGTTTCGCTGTGCAGCGTTGTAACGTTGAGCAAAATGGACAGCTGCGTGTTGCTGAACAAATCGGCAAAGCGGAGGCGCGCGCGGAAGCACTTTTCATCTTCAATAAATACGAGGGAATCGAGCAGCTCGTAGCCAGCGGAGTTCACCAGCGAAAGTTGCTGAATGTTGCTCCCCTCCTTGGGGTAAAACCTCAGCTCGCACGCCGCGTAGCGGTTGCTGTACTCAAAGTAGAGCTGGTGCTTGCGCTGGTGCAGGATGGTGTGCTGGCTTAGCGTGTATAGGCTGGTATCAATGGCCAGCGTTACCTCGTCAAAATACTTGTCGGTAGGCGAGGCGGCGAGGGCGCTTGTCGCCACGAAAAGAAGCAGCACGGTAGATATTATGATGTTTCGCATAGCTTTACATGGTTTTTGTTACTGCACAAAGATAACATCATTTCTGTGTATTTAAGTACAAGGTGAAAATTGGCTTATATTAAAATGGGAGAAATTAATCCTCAAGCAGTTTCCCAATGCCGCCATACAGCGATTGACCGCATAAAAGAGATTCTCCATTATACAGGTAATCTTCGGGATTCAACCATTCTTTTTTCAACTTTCTCCATCCTATTTCCGAAATTACAAAAAATAAATTCCCGCAATATTAGCTGATTACTAACCCCATAAAAATAATACAGCATTGCGCAAAATTACGCAATGCTGTACAGGTGATCCAGCTGGGATTCGAACCCAGGACCCCATCCTTAAAAGGGATGTGCTCTACCGGCTGAGCTACTGAATCGGGGCTTTTTCATCAAAAGCGGGTGCAAAGGTATATTTTAATTTGCTCAATCGCAAATTTTTTTCCCCGGTTCAGGCGTTTTTTTGCAAAAAAACTTTGAGAGTTGAAATAAAATTCCCATCTTTGCACCCTCAATTTTATGAGCATAGAATTTTTAGTTTACTCAAAAATAACAAAAAGCAATGTCACGAGTTTGTCAGGTTACCGGAAAAAGCGTGCAGCGTGGGCATAACGTATCGCACTCCAACATCAAAACCAAGCGAGAATTTGAGCCTAATCTTCGCACCAAAAAATTTTGGCTGGAAGATGAAAATCGTTGGATAACTCTCAAAGTTTCAGCGGCAGGTATTCGCACAATCAACAAAAATGGGCTGAAAGCCGTGCTGGATAAGGCGCAAGCCAACGGGTTGATTTCCATTTACTAAAAAAACAATTAAAGACAACATAAAATGGCAAAGAAAGGTAACAGGGTACAGGTAATTCTGGAGTGCACCGCGCAAAAAGAAAGCGGCGTGCCCGGTATGTCGCGCTACATTACTACCAAAAACAAAAAAAATACGCCCGACAGGTTGGAGCGTAAAAAATACAACCCATATCTGAAAAAAGTAACCGTACATCGCGAAATAAAGTAGCAAAATGTCGCGGTTAGCTACAAGCAGTTTAACTTATTAGAAACTATAAAGCATGGCAAAGAAAGCAGTTGCAGCGTTTAAGGCTGACAAAAGTACGGCAAAGAGCTACACCAAGTGTATCAAGCTGGTAAAATCGGAAAAAACCGGCGCCTACTCCTTCAAAGAGGAGGTTATACACAACAACGATGTGAAAAACTTTTTCTCGGAAAAGTAACCTCCGTTGAGCTGTTCCGCCTACTTACAGGTGGCAGCCGCAAGTTCGACCATCACCGGTACGGTTGGTGGTCGATTTTTTTACGGCGCAAGCCCGAAATCTCCCCTACCCTTCTCCGGTTTATGAATTTGCTTTTTTTTAATCAGCTTGGCTCAACCAACGACAAGGCGCTGGAATTGCTGGGGCAGGGCTGCCCGGAGGGGACTACGGTGGCGGCACAGCGCCAAACCAACGGGCGAGGTCAGCAAAATGCACACTGGGAAAGCGAGGCGGGGCTTAACCTCACGCTCTCCATTGCGCTACGTCCTGCGTTTTTGCCCGCCGAAAACATGTTTTACCTTTCCAAAATCGTATCGCTGGGCATAGCCGCCTACCTGCGCAGAGAGGGCATAATCGCTGCCGTGAAGTGGCCTAACGACATATACGTAAACGACGAAAAAATTTGCGGTATTCTCATCGAGCAGAGCATTTGCGGCGAGCGCATCGCTCAATCGGTGGTGGGCATTGGGCTAAACGTAAATCAGCGGCAGTTTGCATACGCCGCAAACGCTACCTCCATGCGGCTGTGCGATGGAAAGCTGCGCGACGTAAGGCGCGAGGCGAAAGCGTTGGCGAGCGGCATCCTCAAGCGCTACGAGGCGCTAAAAAATATCGAACGCCAAAAAGATTGGGCAGAAATAGACAGCGAATACGCCGCACTCCTCTACCGCCGTAGCGGATTTTTTCCCTACCGGTGCGGCAGCGAAGCTTTCATGGCGAGCATTGCGGCGGTGCTGCCAAGCGGCGAGCTGACGCTGCAAACGCCCGACGGCAAGCAGCGCAGCTTCGGATTTAAGGAGGTGGAGTTTGTCCGCTGAATCTACGGCTCACCGCAAAAGCCGCGAGCGTCCTTCCTTACTATCGCCAACGCCTCCGGCCCTTCGTTGAACAGCAAATCGAGGATGCTGAGGTTGGGCACAAATCCGAATTTTTGGGAAAATACCTGATAGTACTCCGTCGCTACAAAGGCGCTGCCGCATTGCCGGTGGGCGCTTTTGGGGCTAATGCTCCGACGGAAATCAAGCGCATCGCCCGCTGCCGCCTGGTAGGCGTCGGTTAGCGATATTTCCGTGCCAATGCCCATCAAGCTGCACATTAGGCGGGTTATGCTCATGTTGAGGTCAAGCAAAAAGGTTTCGCGCCGCTCAAAAACCGGCGCTATTTCGTCGGCATAGTGCACGAAAAACGGCGAAGAGCTGTACGCCGACACGAGCGAGCGCCAGTGCGCGCGCTGCCACGGCAGCGTATAGTCAACGCGGACGTCGCGAATGGGCATTTTTTCGCCGTGCGCTTTCTCTACCGGAACAACCAGCGGCAGCACGCCGTTGGCGCCAAGAATTTCGCAGCGCGTGCGGTAGGTTTGCTTGAGGTAGTGCTCGTGCGCCTCAACAAAAATCTGCCGGCAAGAAGCCGCTACGCAAAAATACTGCACCGGTGCAAAGTAGGCTGTGGAAAGAAGCAACTTCACCTCAAATCTCAATTTTCAGCTTTCAACGCCTTGCGCCAGTAGTACATTTCGGGGGATGCTTCGGCAAAGCCCAAGTCGCGGTAAAGGTTTTGCGCCACGGCGTTATCTTTCCTGACCTCCAGCGTAATTCTGCCGCACCCTTTTTCTTCGGCTTTTTTGGTAAGGGCGTTCATGAGCAGCCGCCCGATACCCTTGCCCCGAAACGGCTTGAGCACAATCAAATCGTGGATATTTACCATCGGCTTAGCCGAGAACGTTGAGAAATTTTCAAACGCCACCAGCATTCCCGAAAATACGCTGCCCGTTTTTGCCAGCAGCACAATAGCTGTAGGGTGTTGGGATAAGCCATCCGTAAGCCGCCGTTGCTCCTGCGGAGTAAGCGGCAGCCCGCCCCCCATTTCGTCGGCAATGTAGGCAGAGAGCAGCGCTACCAGCGCCTCCATGTGTGCTGCATCGGAGTAGCTGCACTCCAATATTTCGGTACAATCAGCGCTCATGCAAGGTACGCTACTTTGCCGGCTCCCAAAAGCAGCGCTTGGGCGACACGATGCTGCCGTCGGCTTTCAGCTTGTTCATGGCTTTTTCTACGTCCTTTTTGTCAAGGCCGGCGAGCGTAGCAATTTTTCCGGCGTTCAGCGGCTCGCCTGCCTTGCGCATGGCGTCCAGTACTTTTTCTTCGGTGGTCATAAATGATTTTTTTAAAGTTCAATGATTACAATACGCAGTAAATGCAGCGCAAATATAGCACAAGTTGATGAAATATGTGCACCGGCATTGGCAGGGTCAACGCATTTAAGCATTTAAATGGCATAAGCACCAAGCAGCAGCTAATTTTTACTATCGCTACTGCCATAGCAAATCGGTCAAGTCGCTGCGGGAGTTTGGGGAAGTATCCATAGTAACATAAACGCTTATTCTGCATGGCTCCTCAAGAAAAGAAATAGCCAAAAAAAAACCTTTCCGGTAGCCGGAAAGGTTTTTTTCGGTGATATAGCGCAGCGTTGCGCGCTAATCATCTTTCAGCGCTTTGTCGAGGAAGTACGATTCGCTTTTGTCGCGCCAGAAGATGGGCGACGTCCAGCTGTCGTCGCTCTCCACCTTGGCGTATTCTGCGGCGTTGTTGGTGCGCTCCTCATCGGGGTACTTCACGCGCTCAAGTACCATCTTGGCATTGCTGAGGTTGACCCCGGTCTTTGTCCAGGTAAGGGAAATGGGCTCAATCTTTGGGTGGCGCGTTCGGCGCAGCTCGGCAAACAGCTCATACACGCCTATTAAGTTCAGGTGGATGTACTTTTGCTGCATGATGATTTCCATGTCGCTCTCCAAGTCGCCGGTAAGCTTGCTGGCTACCGCTGCGGCATACGAAGCGCTGCTGGCCGGCTTGTCGGGCTGGAGTATTTTTTTGGCGAGCTCTGTGTAGGGCGTGTTGGCTCCTGCCAGCGTGCCGTTTGCAAACCGGTTCATCTTGTACCAAAAATCAATGGAGGCGTTGACTGCATTTTCGAGGTGCGTTTTTGCATCTCCTACCGGCGCCAGCCCCTTGAGCGCCAATTCGGCAAGGAAGAGCTCAACTTCGGCGCGCGACTCAATTTTGAAATGGTAGTCGTCCACGCACATGTAGGTCATTGGGTTGTAGAACGACCACGGCGTGCCCTGCACATATTCTGCAGGTCCGCCATCGCCCGCGCTGTTGATGTCGTCGATAAACACACCTGTTGTTGTATCCTGCGGATAGATGTTAATCCGGCGCGGCTCCGTTGGGTGCGTTCCCATCAGCACTTGAAGGTTCCTGTTCCAGTTGCCGGATACTCCGTAGTATTCGGGCTGTGGGTTGGCGGCGTCGTCTGAGCGCACAAATCCCATTGCGATAACGGGGAGGCGCGGGTCGTCAACGCTGGGGTTGTACACGCGGCTGGTTTTGTCGATTTTCATCCGCTCCATGATGTTGTCGGGGACGGTAATTCGCCAAAATCTATCGCCCAGCCCGCGCCAGAAGAGCTCGCCCGGGCCGGCGCCCAAGCCCCACTTGAGCTCGCATATTTGCCGCGCTTTGAAGAGGTAGTCGTCGTCGGGCAGGTTGTTCAGTACGGCGGAGGTGAGGTATTTGCTTACCTGTATCCCGCCGCCCGATGCGCGAACGGTGGAGCGGAGTATCTGCGCGTTGATATACTTTACCCACTTATCCACATCGCCTCCAAAGAAGAGGTCTTGCTTGCCGAACGTGTTTTTGGCTGCTGCGGACATCTTAGCGGCCACGTCCGGCAGCGCTGCGGCTATGCGGACGTAGTCGTCAAGCGCAGCTTCGTAAATCAGCTTCGGGTCGTCGTATGGGGCAAAAAAGACCCCTTCGTTGCCCCGAAAGGCGTTGAGGTAGGGTATCTTGTTGAAGAGATCGACCGTTTGCAGCGCCACAACGTTCTTCAGCACGGTGGCGAGCTCAAAATATATTTGGTTGTCATCCTTTGTTTGCCCGTCCATGCCTACCACCTCATCGCGAATTAGCGCATAGTTGTTGAGGTTGGTGTAAAAATAGTTAAAGCGCTTGCGCTCTTCGCTATTGGTGCTTCGTCCGGCACATTCGGTTGGATTGGGATAGCCGATGGCGGCATAGTTGTTGAGCAGTGCGCCCTCATATATTTCGCGATAGTTCGTACCGGTAGCGGCAGGCTCCATACCTCCCGTTACCTGAATCATCACGGGAATCCCTCCGTTGCCGAACATCCAGTACCATTCCCCGTAGTCCAGCTGCCAGAAGCGGGTTTTTTGTATGTGGGCAAACAGCCCCGAGCATACGTCGTCGGGTGAAGGCGTGTACTTGTTGGGGTCTTGCCAGAGGCGGTCGAGCTCGCTTTCGCACGACGCTATTGTCGCCAGCATCATTGGGGCAACTAATAGGCTAAATAACTTTCTCATAATATTGTGTTTTTTAGAATGAAATATTGACATTAAATCCGTACATGCGTGCCGAAGGGTAGGTTGAATTTTCTACCCAGCTATCGGTTCCCAGCACGGCTTCGGGGTCTATATTTTCGATATTTTTCCAAATATAGAACAGGTTTCGGGCGGTCAACGCCACGCTGAGGCGCTGCACTTTCACCGGTTGCGTCCACTTCTGTGGCAGGGTGTAGCTCAATGAGAGCTCGCGGAACTTCACGAAGCTGTTTTCCTTGATTTCGTCGGGCTGCCAGCCGCTGGACATGTCGTGGATAAAGGTGTTGTAGTAGCTCATGGCAGACACCGTGACGTCGTTGGGCGTGCCGTCGGATTTAACGCCGGGCAGTATCAGGCCGTCGTGGCGTGTGCGCCCCATATCATCGGTATAGGTCAGCCCGCCGTGCGCTTCATCGCGGTACTGTAGCGAGGATTCGCTTAGCCCGTTACCTTTCAGGTAGAAGTTGGAATACGACAGGATGCTTCCCCCAATCCGGTAGTCAATGCCGAAGGCAAAGTTAACCGCGCCCCAATCGCCGCGCACGCTGAAGTTGGAGCCCAAGCCTCCGTACCAGTCGGGGTTGATGTTGCCGACGTTGATCATGTCTTTATCGCTTGTTGAAATGTAGTAAAGCCCATTAGCGTTAACCAGCTTTTCGCCGTTTTCCGCGCGGGCGTAGTCGCGCGTGTAGAGCTGCCCCATCCGTTCTCCCTCTGCCGAGCGCTGTATAACGCCGCTAACGGCGGTGTTGATTTCGGTAATGCCCGGGTAGAGCTTCACCACCTTATCCCACTGCTTGGTTACCGACAGGTTGAGGTTCCACTCGTACTTTTCCGCTACAACGGGTTTCACCTTAAGCATAAATTCAAGCCCTTGGTTATTTACTTCGCCGGCGTTCATTCTGATTTTCGAAGCGCCGGTTGTTGACGAAAGGGGCACTGCCATAATTTGGTTGTAGAATGTGGTATAGTAGTAGGCAAAATCCAGCCCTATCCGGTCGTGCCGGAAAAAGCGGACGTCGAAGCCTGCCTCCATCTCACGCTTGCGCTCGGGCATCAGGTCGCCGGAGAACAAGTCTTCCGGGCCTGTGATGTCGTTCACGCCCGGATAGGGTTGCGGCAGTGCGTTCACCGTGTAAGTGCGCAGCGCATAGTAGCGCGTGGCCGGACGTCCCACATCTGCCCACGACAGGCGCAGCTTTCCGAAGTTCAGCTCGGGGACTTCAAAGTCTTCGTTGAAGTTCCAGGTGAACGAAGCGCCCGGGTAGAAGAACGAACGGTTTTGCTGGGGCAGAGTGGAAGCCCAGTCGTTGCGCGCCGAAACCTCAAAGTAGTACTTGTTCATCCAGCTAAACGTAGCCTGCCCAAATACGCTGTAAAGCGCTTCCCCCTCCCGCTTGTAGCTGGCTACGCGCTCGTCGTAGCTGCTCGGCCAGCTGGCGGTATTGCTCACGCTCCAGAAGTTGGGGAGGTTGAAGTTTCCCTCCATTGTTCCGGCGCCCACTTTGTCGTAGGAGATTTTTTTGTAGGATGGCCCTATAAAGGCGTCCACTTTCAGCTTGTTGTCCACAAACTCCTTGTTGAAGTTGAGCACCGCTTCATACTGCTGAATCATGTTCTGTTCGGTAGCGTATGAAAAGCGTCCTCCTTCCCACTTGCCGGTGGCAGCGTCTTGGCGCAGCACTTTGTCCTTGCGGGTAAAGTCTGTAACGGTATAATCAATCCCTGCCTGCAGGCGCAGCGTCAGAAAAGGTTGCAGCTGGAAGTTGGCTTTTGCGGAGGTAATGGAGTGCAGCTTTTCGTCAATGTTGCGGTTTTGGTTTTGGTTCCACAGCATGTCAAACAGCCCGTTTTGCTGCGTAAAAGCGCTTTGCCATCCTTCATCTTGGAGGGATTGCTTAGTCCGCATAAAGCCATTTTCGTCGAGGTAGGCGTCTTTGGCGGCGGCAATATCCACGTCGCGGTTAAAAGTACCATAGGCAACCATCTGTTGCAGGTTCTGCCGACGGTTTTGCGTATTCACCATATACAGGTTTTGCGAAAATTCAAACGTAGTAAGCTCCGTCGCCTTCAGCATTCCGTTGAAGCTGAGGGCGTTTTTTTCTTGCGTCTGGTTTGACATTGTGCCGTTGTAGCCGTAGCTGGTGTACGATAGCCGGGCGCTGCTCCTTTCGTTTCCGCCCGATACGGAAACGTTGAGGTTGTCCGAATGTCCGGTACGGAACAGCGCCATGTAGTTATCTTCGTAAGCCTGATATTTTCGCGTCGTGCCGTCAAAAAAGACGATGTCGCTTCCATCGAACTTCGGCCCAAAGTTGTAGCGGCTAGTGTTGGTGTGGCGCTTACCATCTACCATCCTCACGTCGTACTCGTTTTCCCCCGAACCGTATTCGTTTTGGAAGTCAATCGGCGAGTAGGGCTGCTCCCACTCGTGGCTGTAGGAAACGTTCACGGCCAATCCCTTGGTTCCCCTGCCGCTTTTAGTGGTGATGAGCACCACGCCGTTAGCGCCCGCGCTGCCGTACAGCACCGACGCTTTGGCGCCCTTCAGGATTTCCATCGACTCAATGTCCTCCGGGCTGATGTCGTTCACGCCCGATCCGTAGTCAAACGAGCGCAGCGGATCATAGTCGCGGGACGCCATGCTCGACTCCTGGTCGTAGATGGGCACTCCGTCAACAACAAACAGCGGGCGGAGAAACGAGCTCCCGTCGAGGCTTGAGGCGTTACGGATTTTGATTTGCACGCCGCCTGTAGGCCCTGCCGCTGTAGCTTGAATGCCTACGCCGGCAGTTTTGCCATACAAGCTGGCAAGCGGGTTGGCGTTGATGCCGGCGCGTACAAACTCCTCGCCCCTCACCGACCCGATAGCATAGCCCAAGGCACGGGTGTCGCGCCTGATGCCCAAGGCAGTTACCACCACCTCATCCACGGCCGAAGCCCTTTCGCTCAGCGTAACGTCAACACGTCCGCGCCCGTCAACGGCCTCTTCTCTAGTGCTCATCCCAAGAAACGAGAACACCAGCGTAGCGTTGGCGGGTGCGCTGATGGTGTAGCCACCGTTGGCGTCGGTAGTAACGCCCACGGTAGAGCCCTTCACCACAACGCTTGCGCCCACCACAGGCTCGCTGTTGCCGTCGAGCACCGTGCCGGAAACGTTGAGGCTTTGCGCGCCCAGCGACAACGGTAGCAGGGCGCAAAGCAGCCACGACAGCATCAGGCGCCTCATACGCCGCAGCTTGCCGCCGACCGCCGGAGCAGGAACGGATGCAGCCATCCCCGCTCGAAAAAGATCGAGTAATTTTTTGTCCATAATAAAAACATTTTAAGTAAATAGAAAAGGAATTGAAACAAATAGCAGGCCGCCGAAGCATTGCTCTGCGGCCTGTTATGGCGTAAAAAATGTGAATAATCGTAGGGGTGAATAAAAGAATGAGCGGTGCAATAGTACATGTACGAGCACGTACCGGCAACGCTACACCTGCAAGCACAAAAAAAGTGAGCGGCCAAAATACTTGACCACTCACTGCAAAATAAAAACTCCAAGCTGTTGCAAGACAGGAAAAAATTACGTACCTTGCGGGTTTATGTGTGTGTGTGTGTGTGTGTGTGTGTGTGTGTGTGTGTGTGTGTGTGTGTGTGTGTGTGCTATAGGTATGCCCGCCCACAGCTACCGTGCAGCATTGCAGATGCAAGCTGTTGGCGGCAGGAAGCGTAGAGTTGAGCAAAAATTCACACATTTCTCACGAATTTTAGATGGCCGTAATGCATAAAATTAGACGGCGTAAATATATAAATTTTTTATCGGCATGATGCTATATAAAAAGTTAAAAAAATAATTTAGTTGCGCATTAACCGCGATATATGAAATATAATTCCCCCGTAAAATTTTCTTTAATATGCTACAAATGATATAGATGTAAAATATAGCGATGTAAAATTACCTGTAAAAAATTCAGCAATTATTTTTTGATTTTTTTTATCCAAAGCGATTTTTTTATCCAAAGCGATTTTTTTGCAACGGACATTTAGCGATTTCAGCGAGCTTTTTCATTCCGAAACGGCGGTTACGCTTAGCCTCGGAGGGGCTTAACGTGGATAACCCCGAGCAAGCGAAGCGCAACTCGGGGTAACGCAATTCCCCGCCGTCATTCCGAGCGTAGCGAGGAAACTCCTCGCATCCCACCTGCCCTTGCGGCAAAAGGTGGTATGCGGCGGGCGGTGTGCGGGGAGATCCCGCCGCTCCGTGCGCTCGTGCCTCGTGCGCTCCGGTCGGAACGACGTGGCTGCGAACGGCTGCCCTGAGCTCTGCGGCGAATGTCGCCGCAGAGCTGTGCGTAATTCGGATTTTTCATGTATCTTTGTGCCCAAGTCTAAAAAAATTGCCATGTCGATTAGAGTTAGCGGCGTATCGAAGCTTTACGGGGCGCAGGCGGCGTTGGAGCACGTTTCGTTTGAGGTGGAGCGCGGTCAGGTTGTGGGGCTGCTCGGCCCAAACGGAGCGGGAAAATCTACCATGATGAAAATTCTGGCGGGCTTCATTCCGCCCTCGTCGGGCGAGGCGTTTGTGGGCGGCTTCAACGTG
>JAISLN010000112.1 GCA_031290835.1 Prevotellaceae bacterium | reverse complement strand
CCCTTTCCCGCGTGCATGTTCGTATTCTTTAACAGCGCCTCACGGAAGATTGGTGTATATTTGTGCTTTCAAAAATCATAAATAGCAATGAAACGAATAGCTTTTTTGGCGCTGTCGGCAGCAATGCTGTCTTCGTGCTCGTACTACAACAAGCCTGTAACCATGCAGGAAAAGGTTGACGCCGCGTGGGCGCAGGTGCAAAATCAGTATCAGCGGAGGGCTGATTTAATCCCCAACTTGGTGGAAACCGTTAAGGGCTACGCCAAGCACGAATCGCAAACGCTGGAGGGCGTGGTGGAGGCGCGCGCGCGCGCAACGCAGGTGGTCATCAACCCCGAACGGCTGGACGAGGCTTCCATCAAGCGGTTTCAGGCCGCGCAGGGCGAAGTCAGCTCGGCGCTGGGAAGGCTGATGGCCATAGCCGAAAATTACCCCGACCTCAAGGCCAACCAAAACTTCCTTGAGCTGCAGGCGCAGCTGGAGGGAACGGAAAACCGCATTGCGGTGGAGCGCAGGAACTTCAACGACGCCACGCGCGAGTACAACGCCTACATTCGTCGCTTCCCCAACAACATTTTTGCTGGCATATTCGGGTTTGAAAAAAAGGCCTACTTTGAGGCGGAGGCGGGCGCGGAAAAGGCGCCTGAGGTGAAATTCTAACCATGCCGGCTATGAAAATATGGAGCTTCTTAGCTGCGCTACTTATCGTCATCGGGTCAACGTCGGCGCAAAGCCTCCCGAAGCCCATGCAGCCGCCGCGCTTGGTCAACGACTTTACCGGCACGCTCGCGCCGCAAGAGCAGCAAGCGCTGGAGCGCAGGCTGCGCGATTACCACGACTCAACTTCTACCCAAATCTACGTCATCACCATTGCCAACACCGATGGGTACACGCTTGCGCAGCTTTCGCCCGCGTTTTTTAAGGAGTGGGGGATAGGGCAAAAGGAAAAAAACAACGGCGTGCTCATCCTCGTCAAGCCCAAGCGGGTGGGGGAGCGCGGCGACGTGTTTATCGGCACGGGCTACGGCATGGAGGGTGCGCTGCCCGACGCCTACTGCAAGCGCATCATTGAGCAGGTAATGATTCCGCAGTTCTGGCGCGAAGATTACTACGCGGGTATCAACAGCGCCGTGAGCGCCATTATCGCCTACGCCTCGGGCGAGTACAAGGCGGATAAGGCCGAAGCAGAAAACCCGCGGGGAGCCCTCATTCTGTTGGCCATTTTTGTGGTGCTTCTTGCCATTTCCCTTTCCGGACGCAAGGGTGGCGGCGGCGGTGGCGGCGGCGTGGGCGACGCCATCTTTTTCCTCCCGTTTCTTCTCGGCGGCAAGGGCAGGCGCGGCTCGTCCGGCGGGTTTGGAGGCTTTGGCGGCGGCGGTTTTGGCGGCGGCGGCGGCGGAATGTCGGGCGGCGGCGGAGCCGGTGGACGCTGGTAGGGCAACGGCGCAGCCGCATCTAAATGTTGTCTATAACGGAGCAAAATTACATTATGAAAAAAATTTCCCTGCACGGATCGCGCATCCTGATAGGCGAGGCTGCCGCCAACATCCGTGAGCATTTGCCCTCGTCGCGCGTTGTTGTTATCACCGATAGCAACGTGCGCAGGCGCTACGGCGAGCTGTGCAACGCCTACCCAACCATAGAAATAGAGCCGGGCGAGCCGCACAAAACGCTGGCCACCATCGACCACATTACGTCGGAGCTGGTGCGGCTGGAGGCCGACCGCAAGACGTTTGTGCTTGGCGTGGGGGGCGGCATTGTGTGCGACGTGGCGGGATTTGCGGCGTCTATTTTCATGCGCGGCTTGCCGTTTGGCTTTGTCTCCACCACCTTACTTTCGCAGGTTGACGCAAGCGTGGGGGGAAAAAACGGCGTGAACTATAAAGGCTACAAGAACATGCTGGGCGTGTTTGCGCAGCCGCAGCTGGTGATATGCGACCTGCAGAGCCTGACTACGCTTCCGCAGAGCGAGTTTGTGGCGGGCTTTGCGGAAATTGTGAAGGCGGCGATGATTGCCAACGCTTCGCTTTTTGATTACGTGGAAGAAAATGCGGAGAAGGCGCTGCAAAAAGACCTGCCAACGCTTGAGCACTTGGTGTACGAGGCGGTAAAAATAAAGGCGGATATTGTTGCTGTGGATGAGCGGGAGCAGGGCGAGCGGCGCAAGCTCAACCTTGGCCACACGTTTGCCCACGCCATCGAAAAAAATACGGCGCTCACGCACGGCGAGGCGGTAAGCGTGGGCCTGTGCAAGGCCTCGCAGCTGTCGGTTGTGCTGGGCTTGATGAGCGTCGGCGAGCAGAAGAGGGTGGAAAATATTTTGCAGCGCCTCACCCTGCCCACCGCTGTGGACGTTCCCAACTCCGCGCTGTGCGCCGCCATGCGCAAGGATAAAAAGAAAAGCGGAGATGATATTCACGTGGTTTTGCCGGTAGGCATCGGGCGTTGCGAAGTCCGCGAAATGGCGCTCGCCGCGCTGGGCTATTTAATGGCGGTAAACAGGGCGGAGGTAATCCTGTAGGCGCCAAGCTGAGGCGTCCTCTACTATAGTTGCGTTTTGGCGCTCAAAAATCATTTCAAAAATCATAGCTATACAAAAACATGGCGCAGGTAAAAAATGTAGCATCCCCCAAGATTTGCATCAGCATTGGCGTTTCCGACTACGCCGAGTGCTGCGGCATAGCGCAGCGTAGCGCCATGTTTGAGCTGCGGCTTGACCTCATGCAGCTGGAGCCTGCGCAGCTGGAGCGCCTGCTTCGCTATCCGGCGCTGACGGTGGCAACCTGCCGCGAGGGAAAGTACGGCGACGCCGAGCGCCTGCAGCTGCTGCAATTCGCCGTTCGGAGCGGCGCAAGCTACGTGGATGTTGAGCTGGAGGCGGACGAAACCTACCGCAGAACGCTGGTAGAGCTTGCCAAAAAGCACGGCTGCAAAATCATCATATCGTACCACAACTTTGAGCAAACACCAACCCTGCCGGAGATGCGCCAAATCATTGCCGAGTGCCGCAGCAAGGGCGCCGATGTGGTGAAGCTGGTTACGGCTGCTCGCTCAGCGCACGACAGCGCAAGGATTTTATCGCTCTACGAGGGCGAAAAGAGCTTGGTTGCCTTTGCCATGGGCGATGCCGGAAAAATAACCCGCGTGGCCGGCCTCTACCTCGGAGCGCCGTTTACCTACGCCTCTCCGGCGCTGGGGCTGGAGGCTGCGCCCGGACAAATTGCCGCAGAGCGCATGAGCGCAATCCTTCGGCTGCTCAACGATAGCGACGGCAAACCGTATAGCGACGAATTGGGAGCTACGCCATGAAGCTTTTTGCCATTACCGGAAACCCTGTGCTGCACAGCAAAAGCCCCGACTTGTTTGCGGCAGCTTACCCGCTGCGCGCCGATGAATTTGCCTACTTTCGTCTGGCGGCGGAGTCGGCGGAGGAGGTGGCGTTGCTGTTTGACGAACTGGGGTTGAGCGGGATGAACGTTACCGCGCCCTTCAAAGGCGATATGGCAAAGCTGGCAGACGTGCGCGCGCCGGAGGTGCAGACGCTCAACGCCTGCAACACGCTGGCGCTGGAAAACGGCAAAAAGTGCAGCTACAACACCGATATTTTTGGCGTGCTGGGCAGCCTCGAAAAGTCCGGCGTGTCGGTTGCCGGAAAGCGCTGCCTGACGCTGGGCGCAGGTGGCGCGGGAAGCGCTGCCGCCTACGCGCTGCACACGGCGGGTGGCGCTGTTACCATCGCCAACCGCACGGTGGACAAAGCCCGTCGGCTGGCGGAAAGCATCGGGTGCAGCTACGCCGGGCTGGACGAAGTTGCCGCCATCGCTCCGCAAGCCGACGTCATCGTCAGCACGCTCTACCAACACGTGGATGTGCTGGACGAGGCTTGGCTCAAGCCGCAGCATGTTGTTTTCGACGCCATTTACCACGGGTCGGCGTTGCAGGAAAAAGCGCGGCGGGCGGGCTGCAAGTTCATCAACGGCGCCGGATGGCTGCTGCATCAGGGTGCGCCCGCGTACCGTAGGTTTACGGGCGTGGAGCCTGACGTGGAGAACATGCAAAAAGCCGTGCTGCCGCAAGCGCTGCCCAAGCATATTTCGCTCATCGGGTTTATGGGAGCGGGAAAAAGCGCCGTTGCGCCTGCGCTGGCAAGACTGCTGGGCATGGCGGTGACGGACGCCGACGCCGTGCTGGAAAAGAGGTGCGGCGCAAGCATCCCGCAGCTGATAGGCGAAAAGGGGGAGGCCTACTTCAGGGAGCAAGAGCGCATTGTGCTCGAAGAGGCTTTGGCAAGCGCAACGCCAACCGTTATTTCGTGCGGCGGCGGCGCTGTTACGCAGCCGCATATCAGCAAGCTGCTCAAGGAACACAGCATTGTTGTTTGGATTTACGCCCCGCCTGCGTGCTGCCTGAGCCGCATTGACGTTAGCACTCGACCGCTGTTGGCGAGCCATGCCGACCCGCAGCAAGCCGCAGCGGAGCTGTTTGAAAAGCGAAAATTTTTGTACGCAAAAACGGCGTGGATGCTCGTAAGTAGCCATTGCCGCAGCGAAGCACAGGTTAGCCGCCTCATCTATGACGAAATCAGTAAAGTCCTCCACCGCTAAGGGGCGCATCGCTGCGCCTGCCTCCAAGAGCGTGGCGCAACGCGCCATTGTAGCCGCCCTGCTTGCCCGCGGCACAAGCACGCTGCGCAACCTGCGCCTGTGCAGCGATACGCAAGCCGCGCTGGGCGTTGCGCAGGCCTTTGGCGCAAAGGTGGCGCAAGTGGGCGCCGATTACCTCATCACCTCCGACTTTTTTGCCAACCGCGCAGACAAGGTAGCGCTTTTCTGCGGCGAATCCGGCTTGCTGACGCGCATGATAACGCCTGTGGCAGCCTTACTCCCCCAACCGGTCAAGATAAGCGGCGGCGGCTCGCTTGCCGCCCGACCCATTGGCATGGTGGAAGCGCCCCTGCGCAATTTGGGCGCCACCATTGCCACCGCCGGCGGGCTGCTGCCCATCCGCGTGCAGGGCAGGCTGCGGGGCGGAGAGGCGAGCATCGACGGAAGCGTGAGCTCGCAGCTGCTCACCGGGCTGCTCATGGCGCTCCCGCTGGCGCAGCAACCCTCTACGCTGCGCGTGAGCAACCTGAAGAGCAAGCCATACGTTGACCTGACGATTGAGCTGCTCCGCGCGTTTGGGGTCAGCGTTGAGCACGACCGCTACGAAGTGTTTCGCCTCGACGGGCGGCAGCGCTACACGCCGTGCTCCTACAACGTAGAGGGTGACTGGAGCGGAGCCTCATGCCTGCTGGTGGCGGGCACCATTGCCGGCAGCGTTACCGTAGAAAATCTCAACCTCTCGTCGGCGCAGGCCGACCGCGAAGTGCTGACGGCGCTAAGGCTCGCCGGAGCGCAGGTGGGCGTTGAGCACAGCGGCGACGGGCAGAGCGCCGTTACCGCCTCGCAATCCGCCCTATGCGCCTTTACCTTCGACGCTACCGACTGCCCCGATCTGTTCCCCGCCCTTGTTGCGCTCGCCTCGTGCTGCAACGGCGTGAGCGTCGTAAAGGGCGCGTCGCGCCTCGCCCACAAGGAGAGCAACCGTGCGCTTACCCTACAGCGGGAGTTTGGGGCGCTGGGCGTAAAAATAGCGCTCTGCGGCGACGAAATGCGCATCACCGGCGGCGCCATCACCGGCGGCAGCGTGTGCTCGCACAACGACCACCGTATTGCCATGGCGCTTGCCACCGCAGGCCTGCGCTCCTGCGGCGAGGTTGTCATCAGCCAAGCCGAAAGCGTAGAAAAATCCTACCCCGATTTTTGGGAAGATATGGAGAAGTTAAGAGTTAAGAGCTAAGCGTTTTGGACGGAAAAGAATTTGCGTAAATCCGTCAAATTCGTGCCATCTGCGTGCAAAAATAATGGATATACAATCGTTACCTTCGAGGTTGCTGGAGAATGCAGTACAGGAAATGTCGTCGCTGCCGGGCGTAGGGCGCAAAACCGCGCTACGGCTTGTGCTGCACTTGCTCAAGCAGCCTCGCGAGCAGGTAGAGCGCTTCGGTACTTCTTTTATCACGCTGCGCAACGAGGTGAAAAAGTGCCGAATATGCAGCAACATTTCGGATAGCGACACGTGCAGCGTATGCGCCAATCCGCGCCGCGACCACAGCACCATTTGCGTGGTAGAAAGCATCAAGGATGTAATGTCCATCGAGGGCACGGGGCAGTACAGCGGCGTGTACCACGTGCTGGGCGGCATCATTTCGCCCATCGACGGCGTTAGCCCCTCCGACCTCACCTTTGAGGAGCTGACGACGCGCGTGGCTGCGGGCAACGTAAAGGAGGTTATCGTGGCGCTCAGCACCACCATGGAGGGCGAAACAACCGCCTACTACCTCTACAAAAAGCTGCACGGCTATCCGGTGCAAATCTCCGCGCTGGCGCGCGGCGTAGGCTTTGGCGACGAGCTGGAGTACGCGGACGAAATCACGCTGGGGCGCTCCATAAAAAATCGAACCCCGTTCGAAAATATTTTTGGCAA
>JAISLN010000111.1 GCA_031290835.1 Prevotellaceae bacterium | reverse complement strand
CGCGGACGCCCGAGAAAGTAAGGTTTCCCGAAGGTTGCCAAGCGGTAGAGGTAGGACGTTTTGTCAACGTACACGTAGCCGTTGGTGCGCAAATCTTCAAAATCCTGTATCCCGATGGGTAATTTTCTGATGGTAAGCATCATTTTGCGTTTTAAAGTATAAGGCAAATGTAGCTGAATTTTATGAGAATAGCAAGCCGAACGCGGATTGTGGTAGCGGCTATACTTTGCCTAACGGGTTGATAAAAAGCAAAAAATAGCTTCTGCACTCCAAAAAAGATTTCGCCGGTGGGAGGAGAAGTCGCAATTTTCGCTATATTTGCGCGGTTAACACATAAAATAAAATTACAATGAAGCGTATATTTGCTACTATAGCATTGGCGGGGCTATTAGGACAAGTCCATGCGGCAGAACGCCGCGTAGCTACTGCCGACCAACTTGCAACCTTTTTCAAATCGACCACATACGTGGTAACCACCAACGACAACATCATTTTTGATGCGTTTTTGAACGACGCCGTCAAGCGTTTTTGGACTACAACCCCCTACAAGGTGGTGGACAAAGCCGGATTTGACACCTTGCGTACCAACGAAAACAATTCGTTTTTGATGCTCACCAAGGTGATAGAGAGCAAAGACAAGCTCAAGCGTCCGTACATCTACCTAAGCCTGCTCATGGGCAGCAAGGAGGCCGAAAGCGACTTGGACTTAATGCCGGAGGTGGCCTCAATTCCGCTGGCTTGCGAATCTGCCGAAGGCGATATCCCAACGATGATGCTCAACCCAATGGTCATCTTTGTGCAAAAGCACGCCGAAAAGAGCAAGGAGAAATCGTTTAAGGACAGGCTGCTGGCAAATTTTCAGCAACGCCTGCAGGCGTACAACTACAACATGTCGCAGCTCAAGGGAAAGATTGTTTACATCTGCAAGAGCGACGTTGATATTAAGGTAAACATTCGCGAAATGGAGGCAAAACACAGCATGCTTCGCTTTGTAGATAAGGAGGATATTGCCCGCGTGGTGAGCGAAAAGGAGGCCAATGCAGCGGTAGCGTTTGCCGTTTACCCGCAGGGAAGCGAAAAAGGCGCATACGGCTACAAGATGGTGATGGATGCTGACGGCGCACTTTACTACTACTACTACGAAACCAAGCCAAAAAATTTTCTCTTCCAAAAGAATGATTTCGACATGCTCATTAGCAATTTGTGAGCGCACAATAGGTAAGCTGGCGCAAAACCATGTTGCTACACACGATAGCCACGATAAACCCTAACAGAGTACCCTCTGTTAGGGTTTTTGGAAGAATATGCTGCTTACTTCTCCAAATCCCATAATTCTTAGTTCTTAACTCTTAACTGACAACCTGTGTCTGACGAAAAAATAATCTTTTCGATGAATGGCGTTGGGAAAATGCTGCCCAACAACAACAAGCAAATCCTCAAGGATATTTACCTCTCATTTTTTTACGGGGCAAAGATAGGCATTATCGGGCTCAACGGCTCCGGCAAGTCCACGCTGATGAAAATTATAGCGGGGCTGGAGCGCTCGTTTCAAGGCGAGATAGTGTGGGCGCCGGGCTACAGCGTGGGCTACCTTGAGCAGGAGCCGCAGCTGGACGAAAGCGCCACCGTGCGCGAAATGGTGCAGCAAGGCGTGCAGGAGGTGGTGGACTTGCTCAAAGAATACGAGGAGGTGAACAGCAAGTTTGCCGAGCCGATGAGCGACGATGAAATGAACAAGCTCATTGAGCGGCAAGGCGAGCTGACCGAAAAAATTGAGCACGCCAACGGCTGGGAAATAGACAGCAAGCTGGAGCGCGCCATGGACGCGCTGCGCTGCCCCGACCCCGACGCCCTCGTCAAAAATCTGTCGGGGGGGGAGCGCCGCCGCGTGGCGCTGTGCCGCCTCCTGCTGCGCGAGCCCGACGTGCTGCTCCTCGACGAGCCCACCAACCACCTCGACGCCGAAAGCATCCTGTGGCTGGAGCAACACCTGCAACAGTACAAGGGCACTGTGATTGCCGTAACGCACGACCGCTACTTTCTGGACAACGTGGCGGGGTGGATTTTGGAGCTCGACCGCGGCGAGGGCATCCCGTGGAAGGGCAACTACTCCTCGTGGCTGGAGCAAAAATCAACGCGGCTGGAGCAGGAGGAAAAGCAGGAGAGCAAGCGCCGGAAAACGCTGGAGCGCGAGCTGGAATGGGTGCGCATGAATCCCAAAGCCCGGCAGGCAAAGTCGAAGGCGAGGCTGGCGGCTTACGACAAAATGCTGAACGAAGACAGCAAGCAAAAAGAGGACAAGCTCGAAATATACATCCCCAACGGGCCGCGCCTTGGCGACAAGGTAATTGTAGCGCAGGGCGTGAGCAAGGCTTTTGGCGACCGCGTGCTGTTTGAAAACCTGAACTTTGCGCTTCCGCCCGCAGGAATTGTGGGCATCATTGGACCCAACGGCGCGGGAAAAACTACGCTATTCCGCATGATTATGGGGCTGGAGAAGGTAGATAGGGGAACTTTTGAGGTGGGGGAAACCGTAAAAATTGCCTACGTTGATCAGCAGCACAAAAAAATTGACCCCGACAAGACCGTTTTCCAAACCATTGCCGAAAACAGCGAAATCCTTACCCTTGGCGGACGCACCGTAAACGCCCGCGCCTACGTTTCGCGCTTCAACTTTAGCGGCAGCGATCAGGAGAAAAAGTGCGGCGTGCTTAGCGGCGGCGAGAGAAACCGCCTGCACCTTGCGCTCACCCTAAAGGAGGAGGCAAACGTGCTCCTCCTCGACGAGCCAACCAACGATGTGGACGTAAACACCATCCGTGCGCTGGAGGAGGGGCTGGAGAATTTTGCCGGTTGCGCCGTTATCATTTCGCACGACCGCTGGTTTCTCGACCGCGTGGCAACGCACATCCTCGCATTTGAGGGCGACTCGCAGGTTGTATTCTTTGAAGGCGGATTTAGCGACTACGAGGAGCACAAGAAAAAGCGCACGGGCGACCTCACCCCGCACAGGCTGCGCTACAAAAAGCTGGTGGACAGCTAAAGCTCCGCCAACGTTATCTTCTCCGACCTCGACAATCCCCCGGGATTACAGCCAAGCTCGCCTTCGGGAATGGGCATGTTCAACCTTTTGTAGTGCGCCACCCAACCCTCCGCAAATTCACCGGTGGCGGATAGCTTAAAGGTCATCGGCTCCAACGAAAAAAACGGCGCTCCGTGGTTGGCAACCAAAAAGGCGTCGTAAATGAGCTCCGAGCAGTAGTACTTTCCGTTACCGTACAGGTAGGCGCTATCGTACGGCGCACCGATTTGCCGCAGGGCAAAAGCCACAGCATCCGGGATAAGCGCCTTATGCTCGTCCTTTACCCGACCGATTGCGGCGATGGCGCCTCGCCGTACGAAGCTGTCGATGGGGGTGAGGTGAACGTCTTTTCCCGAAGCTTCAACAACCCACAAACACCCGATGCTGTCGGCCGCCACCATGCCCACGTGCGAAAAGCTGCGCCCGTTGGCGCCCGTTGTAACCTCTCGGATGGCGCCGCTCAAGCCGCCGCTGTTGGCCTGAAACAGCAGGTCGCCAGCTTGCAGCCCGCCGTTGGGCGTGCTGCAACCATAGTGCAGCAGCGCGAAAATGAAAAAAATATTGCGCATAAAAATTTTCCTCCTTATATTTTTACGGTAATTCCCACTTTTACCCACCGCCCCGGCTGTGGAATGGCGCCGAAGTCGGAGTAGGCGGCGTTGAACAGGTTGGTTGCTGCGGCAAAAATGCTGTAGTACGCTGCCTCCCAATATATTTTTAAATCGCACAGCCAAAAAGGTTCGAAGGGGATTGCTTCCGCTGCCAACTTTTGGGTATTTGCGTCAAAAGGTTTGTAGTTTCCGGCTCGCTGCTGGTATTGCAGCTGCCACGAAGCCGACAGCCGTCTCCAAACGCCGTGCTGTAGCGTTGCCGTGAGGCGGTGGCTTAGCTGCTCCACCACGTAGCTTTGCGTTCCCTCTTGGTCGCTTGGCGTGGCGTAGAGGTAGGTGTAGCCAACGGCAATTTTTTTGAGAAGCTGTCTTTGCGGCGCATACTCGGCGTAGAGGTTTACGCCGGAGGTGGCAACGTTGGTGATATTTTGCGTGCGCCAAATGCTGTCGGTCGGGTTAAGCTTCCAATTGATGGTGTTGTAGCCGTAGCGGTAAAATCCCGAAGCCGCCGCCCGCCACGACGAGCTGCGGTAGCGCAGGGCAAGCTCGCCGGTGGCGGCTTCCTCCGGCTTGAGGTTGGGGTTGCCTTTCTGCGAGCCGACGTTGTAGTACAAATCGGTGAACGTCGGCAGGCGGTAGTCGTTGCTTGCGGCGGCGCAGAGCTGCCACGCGGAGGCGAGGTCGTACGCTGCGTTCCCGCCGATGTACGCGCGAAATCCAAAATCGCTGTTGCCGGCGGCCATTACCCCAAGCGTAGCGTGAAGCTTCCGCACGTGGAAGGCGTGCTGCAAAGAGGTAGAAAAATGTTCGCGAGCTTTTTCGCGCGTGTAGAAAGCGTTGCCGCCGCGCTCGCCCGCTACGGCAACAGGTTTTTGCATTGGCTCGCCCAAGTTGCTGCTGTAAATATGCTCGTAGCGGTAGCTGAGGCCGAGGGTGGTTGTGCCCGGCTTGCCGGAGCGGGTGAGCTGCGCCAACGCGCCTGCAATATCGGTGCGGTGGTAGTTGTGGCCTTGGTACCAATCGGGAGGGTTGATGTGGTAGAGCTCGTATCGGTCTTGGTGCTGGCGGTGGTAGAGCGTTAGGGCGGCTCCCCATTTTTCTTTTTCAACGCCGTAGCGCAGGCTCGACAGCAACGTGCGCGTTCGCTCGTGCTGGTAGTGGTATTGCGGCCCGTAGAAGCTGTTTGCCCCAAAGTCTTTGCCTTGGTAGCCGAATTGTCCGCTCACAACGCCGCTTTTTTCGGTAGCGTAGCGCAGCTGCGCGTAGGCGTTGTCAACGTCAAAGTCGGTGTTGGCGGCGTAGCCGTCGCTCCTGTTCTTGCTTGCCGATGCTGCCGCGCGAAACCCTTTGGCGGCAAGGCTTCCCGCAGCATCGTAGCGCTGGTAGCCGTGCATGCCTGACGTCAATCCGGCAGAAGCGCCCGTTTGGCTTGGCAGCCGCGTAATGATGTTGATGGCGCCGCTGTAGGTAACTGCGCCCATAGTCCACGCGCCGGGACCTTGCAGCACTTCTATGCGCTGCACGTCTTCGAGGTTTACGGGAATGTTCAGGGAGTGGTGGCCGGTTTGCGGGTCGGTAACGTTTACGCCGTTGAGGAGGACGACCGTTTGGTCAAAGGCGCCGCCGCGGAAGGAGACGTCGGCCTGTACGTTGTTGCTGCCGCGCGTTCTGACGTCGACGCCGTCCACGTAGCGCAGCAGGTCTTGGAGGTTTTGCACCGCAGCTCGCTCAATGTCGAGGCGGCTAATGACGGCTACTACTCGCGCAGGCTCGGCAACGGAGAGCGTTTTGTCGCCCGTTACTACAACCTCGTCTATCGGCACGGGTGGGGCTTCATGCTCGCGCTCGGAAGGCTGCGCTGCGCTTGCCTGCGCCGATACCTGTTGTGCGCTCAGCGTTACCAGCGATAGGCTCGCGCTCAGCACGCCGATTTTTATTTCCCTGCCGAGGCTGTTGAATACGGCGTAGTTTTTGCGCGTCCATCGGCGGAAGCAGGCAAGGTTTTTGGTGTTTGCATTTCTCATATCTTTCAAATAATTAAAATATAATATTTATTAGCGCTTAATATTAATTTCTTTTGCTATTGTCAAAGTTTGTGCCGTTGTTCCCGCTAAATAAAATATCAAACCGACCGTTGCTCACCTTTATGTCTGCTCCATTGGGCGCTGTGCCTGTCAGCTCAAACGTTCCCGAGAGG
>JAISLN010000110.1 GCA_031290835.1 Prevotellaceae bacterium | reverse complement strand
GCGCTGATTTACTACGCTACCGGCTTTGAGGTTTCCTACTCCTACCTTTTGGCAAACGTTGCGCTGCTGGCGCTTGGCGTGAAAGTTATAGGCCGCCACTTTGGGGCAAAAACCATTTTCGGGATTTTGCTCAGCTCTGCGCTGTTCTACTACCTTCCGCAGGTCGTTCCCAAGGCGCTGATAGAACAGGTGCAGTCGGAAAACAACCTGCTGCTGTGGGCGCTTGTGGGAGGCATATTTGAGGGAACGGGCATCGGCATTGCGTTTACGCGCGGCGGAAGCACGGGCGGCACGGATATAGTGGCCATCATCATCAACAAATTTAAGCACATCAACCCGGGGCGGGTGCTGCTGTACTGCGACATCGTCATTATCGGCTCGTCCATCTTCCTGCCCGACCGCACCATCCTGTCGCTCCTCTACGGCGGCATTATGGTAACGGTGTCCACCTACGTGATTGACGCGCTGCTGGTAGGCTCAAAGCAAAGCTTGCAGGTGCTCATCTTCTCGGAGCGCTACGAGGCAATTGCCGACGAGGTGTGCAGAGTTTTGGGGCGAGGTATCACCATGCTCTACGCCAAAGGCTGGTACACCAAATGCGAGCGAAACGTGCTGCTGCTGGTGGTGCGCAAGTACGAAATCAACACCGTTTACCGCATCATCAACGAAATAGACCGAAACGCCTTCGTTTCCACCGCCAGCGTTACGGGCGTGTTTGGCGAAGGGTTTGAGCCTATCAAAGACGGAACAATTAAGCTTGTAAAGCGCAAAAAGAAAACCACGAGTGAGTGAGTGAAAATAGACGCAACCGGATGTGCTCCTGATGGCGTTTTTGGCGCATGCCTCAAAAAGCCTTATCTTTGCTATAAATCTTACACCTAAGTAAAACCACTTCACCAACATTATTTACGCCGAGCTCCGCTTGAGCTGAAAATCGGCGCAGCCAAATGCAGCCCCCCCTCCCCCACCCCACGCCCAACAGGTATTTGCTAATGCCGTAAGAATGTACTACCTTTGCCGAACTTGTATGGTATGATCCTTTGATAAAGTGGTCAATTATAAAATTTTTGAGGCTATAAATGATAAAAGTACTGAAATTTGGAGGCTCCTCTGTTGCCACGCCCGAAAGCATAAAAAAGGTAAAGGCAATTGTAGAGCAAAGCTCCGATAATAAGCTTGTAGTAGTATCTGCGCTGGGGGGCATAACCGACCAGCTGGTGAGGGCAAGCGCCATTGCTGCCACGGGAGAAGACAACTTCAAAAAAGAGCTGAACGACATAGAGCAACGCCACCTGAACGCGGCCAAATCGCTGGTCAAGCCGCAGCAGCAGGGGCACGTGCTGAGCGAGCTGAAGGTGATGCTCAACGAGCTGGAGGATTACCTGCAAAGCATTGCCCGCCTGCGCGAGCTCACGCCCAAGCTGCAGGACTACGTGCTGAGCTTTGGCGAGCGCATGAGCGCATTTCTCTTGAGCGAAACCATAGCCGACGCCGTGCTGGTGGACTCGCGCAGCATCATCAAAACCGACAGCGCGTTTGGCAAAGCCGCCGTAGATTTTGCAAAAACAAACGAGCTCTGCAAGGCGGCGCTGGCCGAAGTAAAAGGCCGCGCGGTGCTACCGGGCTTCATTGCCTCGGACGCCAACGGCGCCACCACCACGCTTGGGCGAGGCGGAAGCGACTACACCGCCGCCATCCTTGCGGCTGCCGTAAGCGCATCGTCGGTAGAAATATGGACAGACGTGGACGGCTTTATGACCGCCGACCCGCGCAAAGTAGAAAAAGCCTACACCATTAAGCACCTTAGCTACTCGGAAGTTTTTGAGCTGTCGAATTTTGGCGCAAAGGTGGTGTACCCGCCTACGGTACATCCGCTCCTTGCCACCAACATTGCGATGGTGATAAAAAACACGTTCAACCCCACCGCCGACGGCACGCTGGTAAACGCCCACGCCGACGCCTCAACCGACCAAGTCATCAAGGGCATATCGTCCATCGACGACATTGCCCTGCTCACGCTGCACGGCGTGGGGATGACCGGCATTTCGGGCATCTCCAAGCGGCTGTTTGGCGCACTGGCGGAGGCCAAAGTCAACGTGATACTCATCTCGCAGGCCTCGTCGGAGCAATCCATAACGTTTGCCATAGTGCCGGAGCACGTGGAGCAGGCGCGGCAAACCATAGAGAGCGAGTTTGAGGCGGAAATGCGCCACCAAACTATCGGGCTGAGGGTGGAGGAAAAAATGTCCATCATTGCCATTGTGGGCGAAAACATGAAGCGCATGCCGGGCATATCGGGCAAGCTCTTCAACGCTCTGGGCAAAAATGGCGTAAACGTGGTAGCCATTGCGCAAGGTTCGTCGGAGCTGAACATCTCTACGGTAGTGCACAAAATCAACCTGCGCAAGGCGCTTAACGTAATCCACGAAGCTTTTTTTTTATCGGGCTATAGAGAGGTACACCTGTATATAGCCGGCATTGGTACTGTGGGTGGAAATTTGGTGCAGCAAATACGGCAGCAGCGCGATGATTTGATGGAAAATCATCGCCTCAAGATAAACGTGGTTGGCGTGATGAACTCCAAAAAAATGCTGTTTGACGTGCAGGGCATAAACCTCGACGACGTGCGGGGCGAGCTGGAGCGAAAGGGAACGCCGATAAACCTCAACAGCTTTGTGCAGCACATCGCTTCGGTCAACCTGCGCAACAGCATTTTTGTCGATTGCACCGCGAGCGAAGAGGTGGCGGATATTTACGTAAATGCGCTGAAGTCGTTTGTGTCGGTGATAACCGCCAACAAAATTGCCTGCTCGGGCGATTACGCACGCTACCGGCAGCTGCAAGAGCTGTCGCGCGTGCGCGGGGTGAAGTTTTTGTACGAAACCAACGTTGGCGCAGGGCTGCCCGTGATTAAAACCATAAACGAACTGGTGCTGAGCGGCGACAAGGTTACAAAGCTGGAGGCGGTGCTCTCCGGAACGCTCAACTTTATCTTCAACACCATCAGCGAAGAAGTTACGATGAGCCAAGCCATAAAAATGGCGCAGGAAAAAGGCTACTCGGAGCCCGACCCGCGCGTTGACCTGAGCGGAGTGGATGTGCTTCGCAAAATTTTAATCCTGTCTCGCGAGTGCGGCTACCCCCTGGAAAAAACAGACGTGGAGGTAACCAAATTTTTGCCCGACCGCTGCTTTGAAACGCCCACGATAGACATGTTTTTTGACGAGGTGCGCACGCTGGACGCGGACTTTGAGTCGCGCCGCAAGGCGCTGTACCGGAGCGGCAAGCGCTGGCGGTTTGTGGCCTCGCTCAACAACGGAAAAGCCAACGTCAGCTTGCAGGAGGTGGACGCTACGCATCCGTTTTTCAACCTGCAAGGCAGCGACAACATCATCACGCTGCACACCGAGCGGTACAGCGCTCAACCCATGGTAATAAAAGGCGCGGGAGCAGGAGCGGCGGTGACGGCTGCCGGAGTATTCGGCGACATTATCAGGGTGGCGAATATTTAGGCGAAAAATAGAGCTGCGCCGCCAAACTTCGAAATTCTAACACCGTAAACATGCCGAAAACGCTCAAAATATTTTCGCCTGCCACCGTTGCCAACGTTGCCTGCGGGTTTGACGTGCTGGGCTTTGCGCTCAACCACCCCGGCGACGAAATCAGCATTGCGCTCAGCGATGGCGACGCCATTGTGCTGCACGACAAAACGCCGTACAGCTTGCCGCTGCTGCCCGAAAAAAACGCAACCGCCGTAGCGCTGCAAGCCATGCTCAACGCGCTGCAAAGCCGGCAGGGCTTTGACATTACTTTTCTGTCGAAAATCATGCCCGGCAGCGGCGTTGGCTCAAGCGCAGCGAGCTCGGCAGCCGGCGTGTTTGGCGCCAACGAGCTGCTTGGCCGCCCGTTTACGCGCAGGCAGCTGGTGGAGTTTGCCATGCAGGGCGAAAAGGCGGCAAGCGGCTCGGCGCACGCCGACAACGTGGCGCCGGCGCTCATGGGAGGCTTCACGCTGGTGCGCAGCTACACGCCGCTCGACGTTATCCCCATCCCAAGCCCTCCGATATTTGCCGCTGTGGTGCATCCTCAAATTGAGGTGCGCACAAGCGATAGCCGAAAAATTTTGCGCCAGGAGGTGCCCATCAAAAAGGCGGTGGAGCAGTGGGGCAACGTTGCCGGGCTTGTTGCCGGACTTTTTACCAACGACTACGAGCTCATTAGCCGCTCGCTGCACGACGTGATTGTAGAGCCTGTGCGCGCGCTGCTCATCCCCGAATTTTACGCCATCAAGCAAGCCGCCATCGACGCAGGTGCGCTGGGGTGCAGCATTTCGGGCAGCGGGCCATCCATTTTTGCCCTGAGTAGAGACGAAGAAACGGCGCAAAAGGTAGCGCAGGCCATGCGCTACGGATTTGACAGGGTGGGCATCGAAAACCACCTCTTTGTATCGCCCATCAACAAAGAGGGGGTGAGGGTGAGCGAATAGCATATTTTTCAGCACTCAACCACCGTTACCTCTCCCTCCTGCGACCA
This sequence comes from Prevotellaceae bacterium, assembly GCA_031290835.1. Classification (GTDB taxonomy): domain Bacteria; phylum Bacteroidota; class Bacteroidia; order Bacteroidales; family UBA932; genus JAITMY01. The sequence goes on along the minus strand of JAISLN010000110.1, from coordinate 1,416 downwards.
CCTGAGGCGCTCGCTCCACGAGCGCTGCGCCGCTTCGGGACGACGGTCGAAAATCAGCAGGTAGCAGCCCGGCGGAGCGCCGCCGCCAAGCGGAGGCGAAAATCTGTCGCGGTAGCGAAGTATTTGCTGCACGCCCAACTCCCTCACCTTCTCAAGCGACTGACGGCTCCTCAACAGCTTGACCTCAATAATATGCCGCTTGCCCTTGTACAGCAACGCCAAGTCCATGCGGCCGCGCCCTGCGGCGTACTCCCGCTCTATGCGCCCTTCGCCGTTGGTAACCCGCTGCAAAAACGCCATCAGCAGCAGGTGCGGAAAAGCTTCGGAGTAGCTCGACATTTCCTCCCACGCCTCCGAGTTGGCTTGCCAAAACGACTGAAACTCCCGAAGCAGGCTATCCATATCCAGCGTACCGTCGGGCTTTTGCCACTGCCACGAGGAGGGAGGCGGGAGATTATCGTGGTAGCCGGAGTTGAGAAAGCGGGTGAGGATTTCCTCGTAGATGGGGTTGGCAATGGTAAAGCCTTGGCTGTTGCTCCACGACACCAGCCCCAAATCCATTGCCAGCTCCACATCGGGATTTGTGCGCCCCATGTTGGGGTTCACGTCGCCCGTGATGATAAATTCTATCACCCGCCTTATACGCGGGTCGCGCAGGCGCTCGCCCAGCGAATCCAAGTGCGTTTCGCGCGCCGCAACCATTTGCTGCCGCGCCTCCTCAACGTGCGCAAGGGTAACGGTTTCCGTGCTTTCTCCGTCCAGCACCCGCAGCGTAGCCCGCATGAAAAGAGAATTTACTATCCACGGCTGACCCTGCGACTGCTCGTAAACGTACCCCAGCGCCTCGGGCGTAATCTGCTGCCCGGTTTCCGCCGTCCGTTGGGCAAATAGGCGGGCAACGTCTCCTTTGGTAAAGTTGCCCAGCATGGCAGAATCTTCCTTAATGTTGAACGGAGAGCCGGGGTTGACCGGCTTCCCGTCTTTGGCTTTGATGGTGTAATCCTTCAAATCGCGCATACCCACCAGCGCAATGGATACCGGAAAAAGCCCAACCCCGCGGGATGCAAACCCTCCGCGCAGCTGCCGCAAAAAGCTGACCATCACGTCATCCGTTAGCACGTCAACTTCGTCAAAGAGCACCACCAAAGGCTTGGGAGCAACCAGCGCCGACCACCGAATAAGCATGTCGCTCAACATGCTATTGGCGTTGACTGCCGAAGTGTCCGGTATGGCTAACCTCAGCATGCTGGTGTATTCCCGAATAGCGTCACAAATAGACGGCATTGCCCGTTCCGGCTCGGCAACGCCCTGACACCGCTCCACGCTCACGTAGCACGACACCGCTTCGCCGCCGGCGTTGATTTCGCGCATCCAGCTCAGCAGAAAGGTGGTTTTGCCCGTCTGGCGCGGCGCGTG
>JAISLN010000109.1 GCA_031290835.1 Prevotellaceae bacterium | reverse complement strand
AGCCCGAATGGTTTATCGACGCCATTCACGAAAAAATTGTCCCGCTCAAGGGGCACATCCCCACGTGCAACTTCACCAGCGCCGAGCAAATACGCAGGGCAAAGGAAGGAGTGTAGGGGAGAATTATACTTCACTCGGTGCTATTCTGCGTATTGATTTTGTTGAAACTCCGCTTTGTTCCGGATTGTCTTCGCCGAGATACGCTTCGTTGCAATTTCCCGTAGGGAATTAATAGAAAGCTCCGAAATTGAACCCTTACGGGCTATGGGCGCTAGGGGGTAGCATATTTTTCTATTGATATTATTTCCCTACGGGAAATCGGGAAGAGAAAGGCGTGAACTTTTTAAGCAAATTCGCGAAGGAAAAATAGCGCTGGCGTAGCCAATCCGGGGAATTATAGCATCATACAGTATATTTCTCCTGCCCTTTGTGCATGATTTTTCCTAAAAATTCGAGCACAAAAAATATTCTTTGACAAATTCATTGTCAACGAGTTGATGAAGTTAATATTTTAGCATTTGCAAAATTTAATATTAATTATATCGGGAACATGCCATCGCCCGTAAAATACTTCTACCTTTACGGCATTATTTAAAAAATTTTTTATGGAGCTGTGCCGATTGCCGAAATTGCCGGAGAAAATATGTAGCAAAGCTTGGCAGCTGAAGAAAGGGCGAGCATCTGTTAGCTTTTTATCTTAGGTCGCACACCCCCAATCCTTAAAAACTGAACAAACTCAATGTGGCGCTGTTTTACCATAGAAAAATTTTTATTACGGGCTGACATGCGTACACCTATTGGGATAGCTATGCCCATAAGAATAGCACACACACACACACACACACACACACACACACACACACACACACACACACACACACATGATGGCGAGCTCGCAAGGTACGTAATTTTTTCCTGTCTTGCAACAGCTTATAGCTTTTATTTTGGAGTGAATAGCCAGCTACTTTGGCTATTCACTTTTTTTATTCCTGCCCTGATACCAAGCATAATAAGTGGCAAAACCTTTCGGGCTGCTTATTATTTTTTCCATTTTTTTTCATTCACTTTAATCATGTTTATTATGAACAAAAAACTACTCGACCAAAATCGGGCAGCGCGGGCTACGTCCGCACCTGTTCCGTCAGCCGACGGTTTGCTAAGGCGCACGAAGTGCCTGCTGCTACTGCTTGCGCTGTGCGCCATGCTTCCCCTGTCGCTGCGCGCGCAAAACCTCAACGTATCCGGTACTGTACGCGGCAGTAACGGCGACCCTGTGACGGGGGCAAGCGTTGTGGTGAAAGGCTCCACCGTGGGCGTTACCACCGACGCCAACGGCGGCTACACCATCAACGCACCCGCCGACGCAACGCTGGTGTTTTCCTTCTTGGGGATGAACGCCGTAGAGGAAGTCGTTGCCGGACGCGGACGCATTGACGTTACGCTGGGCGAAAGCGACCAATCCATCGACGAGGTGGTGGTGGTTGGCTACGGCGTGCAGAAAAAGCGCGACCTCACGGGCGCCGTTGCCTCCATCAAAATGGACGACGCGCCGGTGGCAACCTTTTCTACCATTAGCCACGCCCTCGCAGGCAAGGCTTCGGGCTTGCGCGTAACGCAAACCAGCGCACAGGTGGGCGGCGGCGCCAAATTCCGCATCCGCGGCGAAACCTCCACAGGCGCAGGCAACGAGCCGCTGATTATCATCGACGGCTTTCCGGTAACCTCTTCCTCCAACTTGAGCGGCAACTACAGCGCCGGAAACTCCGACAACCTGCTGGAATCTATCAACCCGAACGACATTGAGTCGATAGAAATTCTGAAGGACGCCAGCGCCACCGCCATTTACGGCTCGCGCGCAGGGCACGGCGTGATTATCGTTACCACCAAAAGAGGCAAGGAAGGGCAGCTGAAGGTGAACTACTCCGGAAACGTTTCCGTGCAAAACCTGAAGAACGGCTACGACATGCTCAACGCTCAGGAATTTATGGAGCACTGGAACAAGGTGGAGTATGAGCGGTATTTGCAGAAAAACGGGCTGGATATTTACGCCGACTACAGCAAGGTAAACCCGAATCCTAATCCCTTTGTGCAAAAATACTCCGACGCTCAGATAGCCGACGCTAAGACTACGGACTACTTTGACGAAGTTACCCGTACCGGCCTGCAGCAGTCGCACAACGTGTCGATGACGGGGGGCTCGAACGGAACGCAGTACATGACTTCCATCAACTACTTTAACCAAAAAGGGGTTATCAAAAACAACGACATGAGCCGGCTGACGGCCAACGTAAACCTCGACAAGCAGCTCTCCAAGTACGTAAAGGCCGGCGTGTCGTTCAACCTGAGCCGCAACGAGTACGACAACGTTGCGCTTGGCGATAGCGAGTGGGAAAACTCCGGCGTGCTTGTTTCGGCGGTGCGGTTTGTGCCCTACTACCCCGTGCGCGACGCAAACGGCGACTACTCCCAGAGCACAGAGATGTCGCAGGTGCCCAACCCGGTTGCGCTGCTCGACATTACAGACAAAACCACCAAAGACCGCCTGCTGGGGTCAACCTACCTGCAGGTGGAGCCGGTAAAGGATTTGCTCCTAAAGGCCTCGCTGGGCGTGGACAGAAAGTACGCCAAGCGGAAATCATACAAGCCGGCAACAACCCGTAAGGGCTTTACCTCAACCGCCACCATAGATCAGGAAGACAAGGCAGACTACCTGATGGACCTGACGGCGAACTACAGCAAGACCTTGGGCGACCACAGCCTGACCGCGCTGGTGGGTTACTCCTACCAGCAGTTCAACACCGAAGGCGTGTACGCCGATAACTCCGACTTCCCGATAGACGGTTTTCTGTACAACAACCTTGGGGTTGGAGCCGGCGCCAAGCCCGGCGTAAGCTCGTGGGCAGACAAAAGCACCCTCGGCTCCTACTTTGGCCGCATCAACTACTCGTTTTTGGGCCGATACCTGCTTACGGCAACCCTCCGCGCCGACGGCGACTCGGACTTCAACCCCGACTACCGCTGGGGCTACTTCCCCTCCGCATCCGTCGGGTGGCGCTTTAGCGACGAGGCTTTCATGGAGCCGCTCGCAAACGTCATCTCCAACGGTAAGCTGCGGGGTGGATACGGGCAAACGGGTAACTCCAACGTGGGCAACCGGATTTTGGACGCCTACGGTGCAGGCACCGATTTTGTGTTTGGCGAAACCGGCACAACAGGCGTTACCGTTAAGCGCGTGGGTAACCCGGAGTTGACATGGGAAACCACCAGCGAGCTCAACATCGGCTTGGATTTGGGCTTCTTCAAAAACCGCATCACCGCTTCGGTGGAGTACTACGACCGCATTATCTCCGACCTGCTGCGTACCGACTACCCCCTGCTTTCGTACAACGAAATAACAACCATTGCCGCCAACGTCGGCAAAACCCGCGGGCAAGGCTTTGAGCTAGCCCTCAACACGGTCAACGTTACCAACAGCAACCTATTCTGGAGCACCGACCTGACCTTCTCCACCTACAAAGACCGCTGGGAAGAGCGCGCACCGGACTGGAAGCCTGCCGCCTATCAATCGGAAAAAGACCCCATCCGCGCCATATTCCGCTACCAGTCCGACGGGCTGATGGCTGTGGGCGAAACGGCTCCGGCCTGGATGCCGTCGTTGCTGCCCGGGCAAGTCAAGCTGAAAAACTTGCAGGATGAAGAGGGCAGCCCCAACGTGCTGAACCAGTACGACCGGGAGCTCATAGGCTCGGAAGATCCCGCTTTCACTTTCGGGTTCAACAATACCCTCCGCTACAAAAGCTTCGACCTCAACATCTACTTTTACGGCGAGGTGAACAGGTGGAGAGGCGCCAGCTACTACGACAGCTGGGTTGCGGGGCAAACAGGCAACAACTACGAAAATATTTCAAGAGGAACGCTTGAGAGCTGGTTTCACGATAACCAAAATACCACTCAGCCAAGCGTACTTGCAAATACTTACGCCTCTTCCGTCACCAACAGCGACTACTGGTACAAAAAAATCAGCTACGTGAGGTGCAGGAATATCACGCTGGGCTACACCGTGCCCGTTCCTAAAAATATGCTGAACAGCATCCGCGTGTACGCCGATGTAAACAACCCCTTTGTGATTACCAACTGGAACGGCGTTGACCCCGAAACGGACAACGATAGGTATGCCTACCCCAACGTTACCAGCTTTAGCCTCGGCGTGGACATTTCATTTTAACCATTAAAACAGTAAAAGATTATGAAAAATATAAGCAAATATTTGATGGCAGCGCTACTACCAATGGCGGTGGGGCTGCAAGGCTGCGAGCTGGAATCGGAGATATACAGCGACATTAACCCTACCATCTACCCCACCACCGTGCGGGATGCGGAGGATTTGGTTACCGCCAGCTGCTACGGCACGTTCCGCAACAACGGCTACAGCGGATTGTTCAACGTAGCAACCGGCGTGCAGCTGAATACCGACATGGCAAGCGACTACGGCTACTGCTCGTGGGACGACGGCGGCACATGGCCCCGCTTGTACTCCGTTTCCTACGGACCAGCCGACACCCGCAACGTGACAAACATCTGGAGGGACTACTACAACTCCATTAGCAAAATGACGCTCACCATAGACCGCATAGAGGGCATGGACATTGACGAAGACGCCAAAAAGCAGCTCATTGCCGAGCTGCGGTGCGGGCGAGGCTTTATGGCCTTCATCCTCTACGACCTCTACGGGCCTATTATCGTGGCAGACTTGGAAACGCTGAAAAACCCTCTGGCGGATAAAATCCTGCCGAGGCAAACGGACGAAGAAACGCAAAAATTCATCGTTGACGAGCTGACCGAAGCCGCAAAGGTGCTGCCGCCCTCCTACAAAAAGGGAGACGCCGACTACGGACGCTTCACGGCAGGCCTGTGCCACACGGTGCTGCTCAAGTTCTACATGCAAACCAAGCAGTGGGACAAGGCAATAACGGAAGGCCGCGAGCTGACGAAAGCCGACTACGGATACGACCTTGTGCCCAAATACAAGGACGTCTTTACCGAAGCCAACGAAAAGAACGTAGAAACCATCTGGGCGGTCAACTGCAAGCACGGCTACATAACGCACAAGTGGTTCCCACATGCGCTGACCAACAACTATCCGGGGTATGCCGGCGGCTGGGGTGGCTACAAGATGACGTGGAAATTCTTCAAAACCTTTGAGGAGGGCGATCAGCGCAAAGAAACCATCATTTACGAATACACCTACACAGGAAAAGGTAGCAAAAAACAAGACACTACCATTACGTACAATGAACAAAACAAGGGGAACCCTACCGAGGGCAATTCGCTTGCACATGGTGTTCTTCCGCTCAAGTATGATGTTGCCTCAGCAAATTTCATAGGCGAAAACGATCAGACGGACTGGATTGTGTACCGCTATGCCGACGTGATTACCCTGCTGGCAGAAGCTATTGTACGTAGCGGTAACGCCGTTACGGGCGAAGCTATTGAATTGCTCAACAAGGTAAGGACAAGGGCTGGGCTTACTGCATATACCAGCGGTGATTTTACCGATGCTCGCGATTTCCTCGACAAATTGCTGATGGAGCGTGCGCATGAGCTATACTACGAGGGCTGTCGCCGCCAAGACCTCATCCGCGACGGCTCATGGGTGGAAAAGATAAAAGAAAAATGCCAAGACCTTGGCATACAAACGCTGGTAAACGAAAGCCGGATTTTGTTCCCGATAGAAGAAAAATTCATCATCGAGGGGAAGGGTATTGTAAAGCAAAACCCAGGATACTAAGACTTCATTGCATACATAACAGAAAAAAGGGGTTGCTCCTGCGGGCAATCCCTTTTTTGGTGGCGTCATGTATTGCCTGATGCTATAATTTCCGGATAGGCTACGGCTTCGCTCCGGTTGGCTTCGCCACGCTCGGAACGACGGCAGGAAATTAATTTTTGAATTTGGATTTCAACGCCGCCAGCTCGGCAGCTAAGGCTTCTTTTTCGGCAAGCGCCTGCTCTTTTTCGGCGCGTTCGCGGGCAAGCGCCTGCTCTTTTTCGGCAAGTGCCTGCTCTTTTTCGGCAAGCGCCTGCTCTTTTTCGGCGCGTTCGCGGGCAAGCGCCTGCTCTTTTTCGGCAAGCGCCTGGTTTTTTTCGGCAATTCGCGGCTCAAGCTCACTACGCGCCCTCAGCTCGCCCTCTATAATGCCCTCATCTATGGCAGAGGCGTAGGCGCTCCGGTTTTCGCTGCGTACGCGCATCAGGTAGTCGTACTCCCGCCTTTCTTCCTCCGTGAGGTTGTCGCGCACCAGCGCCTCCCGCGCCTTGTCCAACCCCTTGGCCTTAAAATTGTCCTCTATGGCGTTGTGCTTCAAAAAGTAAATCCACTCGTCGAGCGTGTTCATGGCAACGTCGTTGAAGGTATTTGTTTTCAAAATGTAGTACTCCGGGTAAATATCGCCAGCCGACTCGCTGCCAAAGGTGTGCCGCTGCGCTGCGGAGAGCTGAAGCTCATCCTGCCGGTGAAGGCCTACAAAGCACGTCCTGCCGCGGTAAACGTAGTCTTCGCCTTGCCCCAAGTCGAAGTAAATAATGTTGATGGAGTAAACTTTGGGAATGGTTACGTAATTTTCGCCCCTTTTTATGCGCTCCGTAACGACCTTGCTCGCCCCGTAGAGCATCCGGTGAAAGTAATCTACCTCCCGCGCGAACTGCAGCTCAATGATGATGACCTCTCCGGTGGATTCTTCCACCATGACGTCCACCCGGTTGTACTTGTCCTCTGCGCTCAGCTGGTTGCCCTCGCTCTCGCCGATGCTCTTCACTTTGACGTCGCGCATGAGCAGCTCGCTTAGGAAGCCCTCCAGCACGTCGTAGTTGGCTTTGTTGCGCAGAAGGCGCTTCAGCGCGTAGTCAAAGGAAATGAGTACGCGCGATTTGGTGGTGTTTTTTGTTGTGTCCATGGCTTTTTTAGTTAGGGGATTATGCCTACAAATGTACCTAAAATTGGGGGGAATTTCAAATTGCGACTTGAAATGAGGAAAGGTAGCGCCAAATGGCGCCACCCCCCTTTTTTTATTTGGATAAGCGTATAGCCAAATTTTGCAGCCTACAGCTGCTCCAGCACAAATACGCCGCAGCCCGCAAGGTAGCCCGCCAGCGCCAGCAGCGTAATGTGCTTGAGGTACCAGATGAAGTCTATCTTTTCCATTCCCATCACCGCCACGCCAGCCGCCGAGCCAATGATGAGGATGCTTCCGCCCGTGCCCGCCGCGTAGGCGGTGAACTCCCAAAAGTAGTGATCCAGCGGGAAGCTGTACATCCCCATGGCGCCCGCCACCAGCGGCACGTTGTCCACTACGGACGAGAGCACGCCCATGATAACGGTAATCAGGTAGTACTTGCCGGGCTCCGGCAGCGGGATGGTATCCAGCCCCCGCGACAGCATCATCAGCTGACCGCAGGTTTGCATGGCCGCCACGGCAACCAGAATGCCCAAAAAGAACAGGATGCTCGGCGTGTCTATCCGGCGCAGCATGGCCGACACCGACAGCTGCCCGGACTCAAACTCCGGACGGCGGGCGTTCATCAGCTCCGTAACAATCCACAGGATGCTCAGCCCGCCCAGCACGCCAAGGTAGGGCGGCAGGTGCGTTACGGTCTTGAACACGGGAACGAAGAGAAGGAAGCCAACGCCCAAAAAGAATATCAGGTTGCGCTCCCAAATCTTGAGCTCAATGTGCCGCTGATTTTCGTCCTTTACGGGGCGCGACACCTTGCCCTTCATCGTAAAGGAAAGTATCGCCAGCGGGGTAACGAGCGATACGACGCTCGGCAGGAAAATGGCGCCAATGATGTTGGCCGCGCTGATTTTATTCCCAATCCACAGCATGATGGTGGTAACGTCGCCTATGGGCGACCACGCGCCGCCGGCGTTGGCGGCAATGATGACCATACCGCCGAATATCCAGCGGTCGCGCCGGCTGTCAATCAGCTTGCGGAGCAGGGCTACCATTACGATGGAGGTGGTGAGGTTGTCCAGCACCGCCGACATAAAGAACGAAATGACGGAGATAATCCACAGCAGCGTCACCCTGCGCGTAGCTTTGATGCGGCTTGTGATGACGCCAAAGCCCCCGTGGTTGTCTATCAGCTCCACGATGGTCATGGCGCCGAGCAGGAAAAAGAGGATTTCGGCAATTTCGCCCAGGTGGTGTATCAGCGCCACGTGCGTGACCCAGCTTACAAAGGTGCTCCCCGGGTTGGCGTCGAGGTATGCCCGCGCGGGGGAGTACTCCGGCAGCGCCAGCGGGTTGCCCAGCGCAAAGAGCGTCCACATGACAACCCCCAGCAGCAGCGCCGACGCCGCCTTATTCACGCGCAGCGGGTGCTCAA
>JAISLN010000108.1 GCA_031290835.1 Prevotellaceae bacterium | reverse complement strand
CGCTTGGCGCCAAGCTGCCAACGCCTCCTGCGGGTAAGCGGAAGGTTGTCTCCGAGCGCAAGCGCATGGAGCAAATTTACTTTTTCTGCGAGGGGAAAAAGCGGCTTTTGTACGGCGATACAAAAGGCGCGGCGTACTGCTTTGAGCAAGCCATCAAAGCCGACCCCTACTGCGACGCCTGCTACTACGAGCTTTCCAGCACCTACGCGCTGACCAACCAGCTCCCGGAGGCGCGGCAGCTTGCCGAAGCCGCCTACATGCTCGACTCGGCAAACGTTTGGTACACCCTGCACCTTGCGCGGCTCTGCGCAAGCACCGGTGTTGAGGCGCAGCACTTTTTCAAAAAAGCCATTGCGCAAAATCCTCGCCTTACGGAAGCCTACCACGGGCTGCTGAAGATTTACGACGCGCAAGGCTTGTACGACAAGGCCGAGGAGCTGCTCTTGCAGCACAGGCAAAAGGCTGGGTTGGTTGAGGCAAACATGCTTTCCATGCAAAATATCCTGTTTAAGCAAGGCAGAGTCGGCGAAGCCATTGCAGAGATGCGGCAGCTGATAGACCTGTACCCCGAAGAACCGCAGTACTGGCTTTTGCTTGCCGAGCTGTACGGCGCAGAAAGATCCGATTCGCTTGCCTTTGATGCAATTTTGCAGGCCAAAGAGCGCGACTCCACCTCCTACGAATTTCAGGCAGCCCTATCGGACTACTACCGCCGCACGTCCGACTTCGGCGCCTACTTTCGCAGCCTCCTGCAGCTGTTCTCCAACGAGGAAACGCCCACCCTGCAAAAGCAGCAGGTGCTGGCTTTTTTGCAGCAGTTTCCCTCCGTAGAAAAGGACTACACCGCTATGATAGATTCTCTCTACGCTTTGGCGAGAGCCGAATACAGCTACCGGCAGGAGGTGCTCTACGCTACCTACCTTCTCCAAACCGACAGGCTGGGCTACGCCCTCGGCATTCTGAAGCTGATAACGCTGCGGGGCGAAAACGATGCGCACCTGCGCGATATAGTTTTAAACGGGAAAAAATCGCGCTTCTTCCCTACCCACGTCGCCGAATACCTTGCGCTCTACGAGGCGTGGCAGCTTTACCTAGAGGTGCTGTTGAGCCTTCAGGAGTGGGAAGTGCTGCTGCGCGAAGCCGACAGCTACGCTAAAGCGATGACCGATGATGATAAATATAAGGCGTTTTACCTAAAGGGCGTATCCTGCTTTCATCAAAAAAAGTACGACGAAGCCCTCACCGCTCTCCTACAGGCCAAAAAACACCACGACGAGCCTACCGACACCGCCTTTTTGCTCAACCTCTACGCCTCGCTGGGCGACGTTTACTTTTACCTTAAAAAGTACGCCAAGTGCGATAAATATTTCGACATGGCAATCCGCCTCAACGCTGGCAGCTACATGGTGATGAACAACTACGCCTACTACCTGAGCCTGAGCCGCAGAAAGCTGAAAAAAGCGCTGAAGTTGAGCAAAATAACCATCGAAGCCGAGCCCGACAATCCCACCTACCTCGATACCTACGCATGGATCTTGTACTGTTTGGGCAGGTATAGCGACTCGAAGCAAGTTTTTCGGCAGGCGCTGGTAAAGGGCGGCGACAAGGAGCCGGTAATGCTGGAGCACTACGGCGACGTGCTCTACAAGCTTAAGGAGTACAGCAACGCCCTGATTTACTGGCAGCGCGTGGTAGAGAATGGCGGCAATTCGCCCCAATTGCAGGAAAAAATAAACAACGTAAAGCAGTGAAACATCTTGTTGTCATATTCGTGCTCATGCTGTGGGCCACCTCAACGCCTGCGCAAAATGCCGTTCAAAGCCTTGAGCAGCAACGAAAGCAGATAGAGAAGGATATTGCCTACACCAGCTCGCTCATTGACCAAACGCAGTCGGAGCAAAAGGCAAATCTTGACAACCTCAACCTCATTCAGGCCAACCTTGCGTCGCGCCGAAAGTACCTCGAAGAAATAGATAAGCAGCTGGCAATGATGGCAGTAGAAATTGTTGCCAAGCAAAAAACCATAGCCGATTTGTACGACGAGCTGTCGCACCTCAAAAAAAACTACGCCAAAATGGTGCGGTTTGCCTACCGCAACCGCCTTCCCCACATGCAGCTCATGTTCATTTTGAGCAGCGACGATTTCAACCAGGCCTACCGGCGCATTACCTACCTCAGAACCTACTCCGAGCACCGCATTAGCCAGGCCAAAAGCATTTCCAAGCAGAGCGAAGCGCTGAAAAGCGAGCTGTCGACGCTGATAGTAAAAAAGGCCGAGCACCAGCACCTAATCAGCCAAAAAACCGTAGAGATGCTTGCCTTAGACGTCGAAGAGCAGAAATACCAATCGACCTTGGCCGCCCTGCAAGCCAGAGGCAAAGAGCTGATGCAAAACTTGGAGGCAAAGAAAAGGCAGGCAGCCCAGCTCAACGCGCAAATACAAGCTGCCATTGCCGAAGAAACTCGCCGCGAGGCAGATCGACGGCGAGAATTGGAAAAGAAAAACAAGGAAATGGCGGCAAAATTTGTCGCAGACAAGCGCTTGCTGACCCTCAAATTTGAGCGACAGCAGGGAAACTTGCCCTTGCCGGTGGCGCAAAGCGTGGTGGTAACCCACTTTGGGGTGTACGACCATCCGGTGTTCAAGGAGGTAAAGCTTGTAAGCAACGGAATAGACTTCTCCACCACCGACGGCGCAGTAGTATCTGTTGTTGCCGACGGCGTGGTATGCCTGATATTCAACAGCGGATTGTCAACCAACGTGCTCGTTCAGCACGGGCTTTACTATACGTTCTACTCCAACCTCAAAGGCATTACCGTACGCGTTGGCGACGCCGTGCGCGCCAAGCAGCCCATTGGGCTGGTAGCGCCTGCGCCCGACAGCCCCCACGCCATTTTACACTTTGAGCTCTGGAAGCAAACCACCAAGCAAGATCCGGAGGAGTGGCTTGCCAGGAGAAGTTAGCGCAGCGATAAAAATCAGGCAGCAGCAATGGCTACAATTCGTAAAATCATCCACGTGGATATGGATGCCTTTTACGCTTCGGTGGAGCAGCGCGACAACGAAACCTACCGGGGAAAACCCCTGGCGGTTGGACGCCCCGAGCCTCGAGGCGTGGTGTCGGCAGCCAGCTACGAGGCGCGAGCCTACGGCGTGCACTCGGCAATGCCCTCCGTTACGGCGCTGAAAAAGTGCCCGCACCTGATATTTGTTGCCCCGCGCTTCGACGTTTACCACGAAATTTCCATGCAGCTGCGAGCCATTTTTTTGGACTATACCGACCTAGTTGAGCCCCTCGCGCTGGACGAAGCCTTTCTCGACGTAACCCAAAACCACAAGAATATCCCCTCCGCCACCATCATTGCCAAAGAAATTCAGCGCAGAATTTACGACGAAATCGGGCTGCGGGCTTCCGCCGGGGTGTCGTACAACAAATTTTTGGCAAAAATTGCCTCCGACTACAAAAAGCCGAACGGATTTTTTGTAGTTCTTCCCCAAGACGCCGAAAAATTCATCGAAACCCTGAAAATTGAGCAGTTCTTTGGCGTTGGGAAGGTAACGGCGCAGCGAATGCACAGCTGCGGCATTTTTACCGGAAAAGATTTGAGGCAGCGCTCGGAGGCCGACTTAGCCCGCATGTTTGGCAAGGCGGGGCGCACCCTCTACGAGCAGGCAAGAGGCGTAGATTTGCGGGAGGTTACGCCCAACCGCGTCACAAAATCCGTCAGCGCGGAGAGCACGTTCCTCCACGACAAGGACTCGCTAATGCTGCTCAACGTGGAGCTCTACCATCTGGCCAATGAGGTAATGCAGCGGATGAAGGAGGAGGATTTTTACGGAAAAACCATCACCGTAAAGGTAAAGTACGCCA
>JAISLN010000107.1 GCA_031290835.1 Prevotellaceae bacterium | reverse complement strand
CCTCGCACAAAAATTTTCGGCGCCGGCCCCGGTACACCAAACCGAATGTTTGGATAACCCAAAAACCCCCCCCCCCCCCCCCCCTATCAACTTTCTTGTAATCAGCATGTTATAGACGTTTTGGCGGCGCTTTACAGCGCACGTGCTGCACGGCTATGCAGCTGCTTAAAACAAATTTCGAACCTCATAAATTTTACGTCAACCCCACTGCGCTGTGCGTTGAGTAAAACCCCTGTGCGCTTGCCCAAAGTGTCCCGTGCGCTGCCCTGTAGCGGCGGCAGGAGCGGCTTGGCAAACGTTTTGCGCCTGTTTTTTTGCCTACATGCTCACCTGTGGCGCTACATGCTGCGCCATGTACGGCACTATACCTCCCAAAAACAAATATTCAATCCCCACCTTATACTTCAAAACAAGTTAGCATCCCAGGTGAAGCTTGGGCTTGCGCATTTGCCTATAAAAAAACCGTTAACCCTTAAAAAAATTATGCCTATGAACATGTAAACCTACCCCAAAGCTACGACCTCTTTAGGCCTGTCCGCTGCGAAGCACGCAGCACCTATCAAATCAAATCAAAATTAAACTACAAATTAAATTTCAGCTATTATGAAACGCTTAAAAACTATTTTTACCATGAAAACAAGCAAATTCTTACGAGCCTTTGCGCTCGTAGCGCTGCTCGGCAGCACAGCAACAATGATTTCTTCCTGCAAGGAAGATGAAACTCCCTCCGAAGACAGCAAGGTGGGTACGGTTAGCGGTACGGTTACCGACGTGGATAGCAACGAGCCTGTTGAGGGCGTTACCGTTGCCGTGTCGGGAGTGGAGGGAACGGTAGCTACCGGCAGCGACGGAAAATATACCGTAGCCAACGTTAGCATTGAAGCCCACACCGTAAGCTTTTCCAAAACCGGCTGGCTACCCACCAGCGTAACGGTGGCGGCAAGCAAATTCAACGCCGATAAGGTGGCTACCGTAAACGTAACCTTGCAGAACGCCTCAGCAAAAATTCAGGGTACGGTTACGGATGCATTGAACAACAGCGCTCCCCTTGCCGACGTCGCTGTTAGCATAGGAGTTGCAGGCTCGGATACCACCGGCGCCGATGGTACGTATGCCATCGAAAACCTGATTGTGGAGGCCTATACCGCAACTTTTTCCAAAACCGGCTATCCTGCGATAACGAGAACTATTGCAGCTGCCGACTTTGTGGATGGCGTGGCTACGGTTGATGTGGAAATGGGGTCGCCTGAATTGTTGCCCGGCAAAACGTATTTTGACTTACTTGAGGCCGATAAATGGTACTACAACGAGTATCGCGGCGGCGGAGATGCTGATGCTTATCCGCACTGGGATTGGGCATGCAACTACATGTGTGCGCTTAGCTTCGAGGGCGCATGGGCAGAACAATGGGAAGGTACGACTTTGCAAATTCGTAATGATGAAGCTGCCGGACATCGGAATAATCCCGCCGACCTTGAGGTATTCGACTCATACGTGTATGGCGCCAAAAAAATTACCGCTGACAACAAAATTCTTTCGCTGCGGGTGCGTACGCATAACGCCGACGAAGCTGCCCCTGCGCATTTCGGCGTGCAGGTAGTGGATCTTAGCGCGGCAACTCCCGAGGCGAAAAAAGTAGGCGAAAACAGAACGTATGGCTCGGAAGTTTATACCGACTACGAGTTTGACCTGAGCGAATATGTCGATAAAGAAGTGGTTATAGCCGTTGGTATTTACCGTGCGGCAACCGGTGACTACTGGAAGCAGCTCGTGCTTCGCGCTATTCGCTTTGCTTCCGCTAAGGTAGAAGGAACTAGCTGGCTGCCCGGCACGGAAGTAGTAGAGGGATGGAAGTTGACGCAGGAAATGGTGCGCTCTACCATGACGAATGCCAACAAGAAGTTCACGGGTATCAGCGATGGCTCTGCCAACAGGAATGTGAGCATGACAGAAGGTTATCCTGTTGTTTATCGCTCATGGCGCGCAACCCATCACATCGGATACGAATGGTCATTTGTTCCCCTGCATAAAGACCCCGAAGTAACTCCGTCGGAAGGCTACCTGATTAAAACCCGCGGTAGCGAGGCTTCTGTAAATACCGTAGAACCGGAAGCTTACTATTATTCCAAATTTGCTATTGCCGCAGGCAATAACCAGCTAACGCTGAAAACACGCAACTTCGGCAGTAACTACACCTTCTTTAAGCTGACGGCTATTACCGAAGCCGGCGCTGTAACCCACATTGCGCCCGTCTCGAACACAGCTACCGAAGCCTCTGCGGCCGAAAACGGTTGCTGGAAGTTTAAGCACGGCTCCGGTGGCAGAGATAACCCCGAAGAATACGCATCGTTTGTGTACGACCTGTCGCAGTTCAACGGTAGCAATGTAGTACTGGCATTTGGGGTATATAAAGGCGAGGCGAACGGCAACGAAAGCAAGCTGGTGTTCTATAGCATTGAGTTGAACTAATTGCTTATTTAAACAGGGGGCATAAGCTCATTCGCTTTTGCTCCCTGTTTTTTTTAAACAGCGAAAACGATGAAAAAGCTACTTACATTTTTTACGGCGTGTTGCCTATCGGTAACCGTAGCCTGTAGCGAAAAGTCTGCGCCCAACGACGATACGGGCGGTAAAGCTCCCGCGGCGATTGAAACGGACGACATTGCCGTTCAGAATCTCCTTCGCTCCATGCAGCTTGCCGACAGCGCGGTGGCAGCCCACTTCACGGGCAGCGGCATGGCTATGGCTCGCTACTACAACCCCTACACCAAGGTTCGCTCCGACGAAAAGGGCAGCATCTGGATGTACACGGCCTCCATCGAAGCCGTGAACGCCATCCTGCACGCCCTCAAAGCGTTTAATGCCAACGGGCAGGCCGAGCTCTACAACGCCCACTTTGCCCGCTACGTTGCGCTGCTGGCCAAGCTCTACGACAACGCGGATTACTACCGGGGCTCGTTTTACCTTACTTCCTACACCCGCAGCCGCGAAAGCCATCAGCAATGGTCGGTATATGCCGTAAACCGTAGCGGAGGTAAAAACGGCGCCAACGTGGAGGGTAAGGAAAATGTGTACGACGACCAGCAATGGCTCGTGCGCGAGCTGCTGGAATCCTACAAAATCACCGGCGAAAAATCCTACTTGGACAAAGCCGAATACCTCACCGACTACGTGCTCGACGGCTGGGACTGCACGCGCAGCCCCAACGGCGAAGAGGTAGGCGGCATTCCGTGGGGGCCGGCGTATGCCACCAAGCATTCGTGCAGCAACGGGCCTATGGTAAGCCCGCTGGTATGGCTGCACGAGCTCTACAAGGGAAAGAGCGATGAAGTTGACCACCGCTACATTGACGCCACCGACAGGAAAACGCGCCGCACAGATAGGGAAAAAAAGAGCGACTACTACCTGGACTTTGCCAAAAAAGTTTACGCATGGCAAAAGCAGTACCTCCTGCGCTCCGACGGCGTGTACGACGACCTGAGAGGCGGGGACAACAACAAGGTGAACGACGTCGAAGTGGTTGACGGCCAAACCTACAAAAAGGGCGCTGCGCTTGGCGGCAGCGTAGGTCCGGCCATTACCTACAACAGCGGCGCCATGCTTTCCGGCGCTGTTGACCTGTACCGCGCTACGCAGGATAACGCCTACCTTGCCGATGCAAAAAAATTGTCGGACGCCAGCTTTGGCTACTTTGCCAAGCGCGACGCTACGCTGTCGGGGTACTATACCTACGATATATCCGGCTTCCGAAATTGGTTCAACGGCGTGCTGATGCGCGCCTACGCCGAGACGTATCCCGTGTACAACAACGTGTCGGTATGCCTCGAGAGCTTCCAGAGCAACCTCGACTACGCCTACAAAAATTTCTTCTACAAAGGATTTTTGCCCACCAATCTGTTGCTGGGCTGGAGCCGTAGCGGAAACGAAAACAACAGGGTGGAGGGGATGTTCACTTTTGCTTTTGCGGCAGAATACGCCGTACTAGCACGGCATGAGATAGAGAAATAAATTTTTTTGACGTTTAAAGATATTAAATTTATGAAGAATATTATACTAAAAAAACAACCGACCGGAATCATCCGCCTGCTTGGCCTGTGCAGCATGGCGCTGCTTCCGCTGTCGCTGGCTGCGCAGAACCTCAACATTTCCGGCGCCGTGCGCGACAGCAAAGACGATCCTGTGGTAGGGGCAAGCGTTGTGGTCAAAGGCTCCAGCTCGGGCGTTACCACCGACGTCAACGGCGGCTACACCATCAACGCCCCGTCCAACGCTACGCTGGTGTTTTCGTTTCTTGGGCTCACCACCCGGGAGGAGGCCGTTGAAGGGCGCGGACGCATCGACGTTACGCTAAGCGAAGAAGACCAATCGCTCGACGAGGTAGTGGTGGTGGGCTACGGCACGCAGCAAAAAGTGACGCTCACCGGCGCGGTGGCCGGCGTAAAGGGCTCCGAGGTGATAGTAACCAAGAACGAGAACGTGCAGAACATGCTCACCGGAAAAATTGCCGGCGTGCGCGTTTGGCAAAAAAGCGCCGAGCCGGGCACGTTCAACAACAACTTCGACATTCGCGGCTTGGGCTCCCCGCTGGTGGTTATCGACGGTATTCCGCGCACCATGGACGAGTTTCAGCGTATCAGCTCCAACGATATTGAGGACATTTCGGTGCTCAAGGACGCTTCGGCAGCCATCTACGGCGTGCGCGCCGCCAACGGCGTGCTGCTCGTAACCACCAAAAGGGGGGTGGCAGGCGGAACGGCCAAGGTGTCGTACACCGGCTCGTTTACTATGCAGCAACCTTCGGGTATGCCAAAGCTGGCCGATGCGTTTGAAACCATGACCATCTTTAACGAAAAGAGCATGAACGACGTGAACGGCGGAAACATTGTGTACGACGACAACGCCTTTGAAGCTTTCCGCAACGGCACGCGCCGCACAACCGACTGGAATTCGCTGGTGTTCTCCGAATTTTCGCCGCAAATGCAGCACGACGTAAGCATATCGGGCGGTAACGAACGAACGCAGTACTACATCAGCATGGGGTACCTCTTTCAGGAAGGTTTTTTCAAATCGGGCGATTTGAGCTACAACAAAACCAACCTGCGCTCCAACATTTCCACCCACCTTGCCAAGGGGCTGACGTTTGACCTGAGCTTGAGCGGTATTCTCGACCAGCGCAACAACCCCTACACCAGAGCGATTGACCTTATCCGCAGCTACTGGCGGCAAGGCGTGCTGTACCCGGCGTATGCCGACCCCGAGCAAACCATGCTCAACTATGAGGGGCTTGAGCTGGAGGAGAACGTGGTGTCCATGATGACCTCCGATATATCGGGCTATACGGAGTATAACAAAAAATATCTACAGTCGTCGGCTACGCTGAGCTACGACTTCGGCAGCATTACCTCAATACTCAAAGGGCTGTCGGTAAAGGCGCTGTTTAGCTACGACTACCGGATGGACAACAACAAGATGTTTCGCAAGGAGTACTATCAGTATGGCTACAATCCGCTCACCCAAGCGTACGAGCCCAAGCTGTATAGCCCAAGCGCACCGAGCCGGGTGCGGCGCGAATTTTACGACAAGCAGCAAACGCTGGGGCAGCTTGTGCTCAGCTACAACCGCACTTTTGGCGAGCACAAGGTGAATGGCGTGGTAGGCTGGGAAAGCCAAAAGCGCGAAGGCGACAACTTCTACGCGCTGCGCGACCTTGCGTTCTCTACCGATTACCTGTTTGCCGGCGTGGACGAAGGGCAGATGGGCGGCATGCAAAGCGGCTCAAACGATATTTATGAGCTGGCAAATGCCGCAATGATAGGCAGGCTCAACTATGCCTACTCCAGCCGCTACATTGCCGAAGTGCAGTTTCGCTACGACGGCTCGTCCAAATTTGCGTCCGGGCGCCAGTGGGGCTTCTTCCCCTCGGCGTCGGTGGGCTGGCGCATATCGGAAGAGCCGCTCTTCAAGTCCATCTCCGACCTCGCGTTTATCGACCAGCTGAAAGTGCGCGCCTCCTACGGCGTATTGGGCGACGACGGCAGCTTGGAGTACGACTGGGCAATGGGCTACGAATATCCCGACGACAACAACAATGCGGCCAGTGGATACTACACCCAGCATGTACCCGGCTTCGTTTTTGGCGATAAGTTTGTGTACGGCGTTAAGACAAAGGCGCTCCCCAACGAATCCATCACGTGGTTTACGTCGCGCACCGTGGATATTGGCGTTGACTTTGAGGCGTGGAACGGCTTGTTTGGCTTTGCGTTCGACTACTTCGACCGCCGCCGCGAAGGGCGCTTTGCCCGCAACACCGGCGAGCTGCCCACCGTGGTAGGCGCTACCGCCCCGCGCGAGAACCTCAACAGCGACCGCCACTTCGGCATCGACTTAGAGCTGACGCACAAAAACAAAATCGGCGATTTGATGTACAAGGTAAAAGCCATCGGCACCATTACCCGCAACATGTACCTCGTGGGCTCGGAAAAAGGTCCTTGGGGCAACTCCTACGACCAGTGGCGCAACGACAACCTCAACAACCGCTATCAGGGCGTGCAGTTTGGCTTTGAGGGCGCCGGACGCTATAGCTCGTGGGAAGATATCTGGTCGTACCCGATATACAAAGAGCGCAACGTGCTGCCCGGCGACTACAAGTATGAAGACTGGAACGGCGACGGCGAAATCAACGATCAGGATCAGCATCCTTACGCCTTTGACCAAACCCCGTGGCTCAACTACAGCCTGAATCTGGACGTGGCGTACAAGAATTTTGACCTGAACATCCTTCTACAGGGCTCTGCGCTGGGCTCTATGGAGTACAAGGAGCCGCTGTACAACATTTGGGGAAATAACGGCGGCGGTACGCTGGAGCAATACCTCGACCGCTGGCATCCGGTTGACCCGCAGGCCGACCCCTACGACCCTGCTACGGAATGGGTAAGCGGCTACTACGGCTACACCGGACACTACCCGCGCGGCAACTCCGATTTCAACCGCGTGAGCACCGCCTACCTGCGGCTCAAGAGCGTTGAGCTGGGCTACACCCTGCCAAAGATAAGAGCCTTGTCAACCGTAGGCTTGCGGGTGTTTGTAAACGCCTACAACATGCTTACCCTTACCGGCGTAAAATTTGTGGACCCCGAGCACCCCGACGATGAGAACGGCAGGCTCTACCCGCTCAACAAAACCTACTCGGTGGGGTTAACGCTCTCATTTTAACGATGAATTATGAGTTATCAAATTATGAATTAAAAATAATGGATATGAAAAAAATACATATATTTCTGCTTTGCGCGCTGTGGAGCGCCGTCGCGTGTACGGAGATGGACATTCCGCCCAAAAATATCATTACCGACAACGACCTCTTGTCGAATGAAAGCGGGATGGAAATTTACATGGCGCGCATGTACAGCTACATGCCCCTGGAAGATTTCAAGTACATGGGAGAGTGGGGCTTTAACTTTAGCTCATGGCTGGGTGCAACGGGTATAGAAGGCACCGGCGAGGCGCTGAACCGCGACGGTATATGCAAAACATTTACCGGTGAGAACACACCTTACTGGGGCATGGCGTTCACCCTGCTGCGCGACGCCAACCATTTGATAGAGGCCTTGCCGGAGTATCAGGGCAGCTTTGCCGAGCCCACCTACAACCACTACCTAGGCGAAGCCTACTTTGTGCGCGCTACGGTATTCTACGCCATGGCGAAGCGTTTTGGCGGCGTGCCGTTAGTAACAAAGGTGATTGAATATCCCGCCAAAAAAGAAGCGCTGGAGGTGCCGCGCGCGTCCGAAGAGGAAACGTGGAACCAAATCCTTGCCGACTACGACAAGGCCGCCGAGCTGCTGATGAAAACCAGCCCCAAGCGCGGCTACGCCAACAAGTATGTGGCGCTCACCTACAAATCGGAAGCCATGCTCTACGCCGGCTGCGTTGCCAAGTACAACCAGACGTTTACAGACCGGCTAACCGGATTTGGACAAAAAACCGGCGTGCGCGTTATCGGATTTGCCGAAGACAGCTGGGAAGCAGCCTCCAAGAAGTATTTTGCGGAAGCCTACAAGGCGGCGCGCACCGTGATGACCGAAGGCGGCTATTCGCTGTACAAGAAAAAATGGGCGGCCGACAACCGCGAGGCGCAGTACCAAAACATGGTGGATATGTTCAGCGACCTCACCAGCCCCGAAAATATTTACGTGCGGGAGTACATCTACCCCACCGTAACGCACGGCTACGACGCCTACAGCTGCCCCTACGTGTTCCGCACCGTTCTGGCGGGAGGCACCTGCCCCACGCTCGACTTTGTGGAGCTCTTCGAAGGATTTCCCAGATACCCCGACGGAACAATCAAAGTTACCACCGGCAGCTCCAATACGGAAGGCGTCTACGAGCTGTACGATACGCCGCTGAAGTTTTTTGAAAACGCCGAGCCGCGCCTGCGCGCCTACGTAATTTTTCCGGGCGATGTATTCAGAAACAAGGAAATCGAAATTCGCGCCGGCGTTTACACCGGTAACGAGCCCATTAGCCCGCTGTTCAGCGACTATTCGTATGCAGCGGCCGAAACGCGCTACCAGCTTTTGGACGCTTACACCAAAAAAAACCAAACATTGTACCTAGACCCCAACCCCAGTGAGCAGACAATCGTAACCTTGCCGGATGCAACAACAATGACAGCCGGAGGTGCAAACGGCCCCTGGTTTAATAATGGAGAAGGCGCCATGACCGGATTTTATGGCCGCAAATGGCTACATCCCAACCCTCCGGTAGATCCCGGTGAAGGAAAATCGGCGCAGCCGTTTATCCTGATGCGCTACGCCGACGTGCTGCTCAATGCGGCAGAAGCGGCGGTAGAGCTGGCGCTGGCCGGCGAAGCCTCGCCCACCGGCGACGACATGCTGCAAGTAGCCACCGACGCCATTAAGGCCATTCAGGAAAGGGCCGGCGTCACCCAGCCGACCGCCACCCTCGCAGGCGACGAAGCCAGCCGAAACATCGTGCGTAAGGAACGGCGCAAGGAGCTGGCGTTTGAGCACAAAACCAAGTGGGACTTGCGCCGCTGGCGCGTGCAGCACGAAGATGGTCGCGACTACTTTTGGGGAGAATACAAGGACAAGACCACATTCGGCAGCAGCTCCAGCTACCGTTTCCGGGGGCTCTACCCGTTCTACTCCGTACAGTCCGGCAAGTATTTTTTCGACGCCCGCTTCCAGTGGGTGGCCCTAAAAACTTTCGGGTACAATACCGTGGACTACTACTTTTCCATTCCGGGTAACGAAGTTACAAAAAGCGAGTATATTGACCAGCAACCGAATAGGTAGCGCCAAGCCAAGAGTTAAGAACTAAGAGTTAAGAACTATAAATTGTAATTTTATGAAAAAAATATTATTTTATACACTATTATGCCTCACGCTTTCGTTCAGCTCGTGTGAGCTGTTTGAGTTAGACAACTACGAGGCTCCCGCCGAAACCCTACAGGGCGAAGTGGTGGATGTGGCTACGGGCGAGCGCGTGCTGACCGACCAGGGCAGCGAAGGCATCCGCATCCGGCTCACCGAGCTCAGCTGGACGGGCATAGAAACGCCCACGCACAACCCCGATTTCTACTGCAAGCCCGACGGCGCCTTTCAGCACACCAAGCTGTTTAAGGGTAAGTACAACATCCGTATCGACGGGCCATTCATCCCGCTGGTGCGCGAAGACAGCAACGGCGTCCCCCTTGCCGACGAAACGCAAACAACGGAAATCAGCGGGGTTACGCAGGTGAAATTTGAGGTGCAGCCCTTCCTGAAAGTGGAATGGGTGAGCGAACCTACGGTGAGCAACGGCAAAATCACCGCGCGCGTCAAAGTTACACGCGCGGTATCGGAGGCAGACTTTCAGGCAAAAATTGAGCCTCTGGGAGGATACGCCGACAACTTTCTCAACGTAACAGACGTACAGCTGTTTGTCAGCGGGTCGTCGAGCGTGGGCTACCGCGCAAGAGACACCCGCTGGTCGAGCGAGCTGAAGTACACCGGCAGCGCGTTCAGCTCCCAGCTGGGAAAACCCGTTACCATTCAATCCAACGTTATTCCTTCGGGACGGAAGGTGTTTGTTCGCGCAGCGGCAAGGATAAACTACGCCACAGAAGCTATCAAGCGCTACAACTATACCGAGCCCTTGGAGGTGATGATTCCTTAAAAAGGGCACAAGGCTTGCCGCAACAAACGCCAACGCCGAATACAGTAAGTTTACGTGCGTTGGCGTTTGTCTTGCAGCTCCGAATAAAGCTGTACCTTTCCAAATCCGTAAGCTGAAACGCTCCAAATATGTAAAGTGAAACGCTCCAAATATGTAAAATAGAATGCTCCAAATATGTAAAGTGAAACGCTCAAAATATGTAAAATAAAATGCTCTAAATATGTAAAGCGAAATGCTCCAAATATGTAAAATGAAATGCTCCAATTTGCATATTAGAATATTCGAAATCTGTAAAATGAAATGCTCCAATTTTGTAAAGTGAATAAAATATCATACCTTTATCGCATAAAATCAATGGTATTCATTTTTGCAAGTACAAATTGGGATGGGCTATCAATCAAGGATAATAGAAAAGGAGCTGGATAAAAAGCTGGATGCTTCGGGCGCGTTACTCATTCGCGGGCCTAAATCGTGCGGGAAAACCGAAACCGCCAAAGAGTTTGCCCGGAGTGTTTTGCAGATTGACCAAGACGAGCAGGTGCCGTTTTTTATGTCCACCGATCCCAAAAGGCTATTGCTGGGCGAAACGCCGCGGCTGATTGACGAGTGGCAAGAGCAGCCAAAGCTATGGAATTACATCCGGCACGAAATTGATAACCGCAAGAAAAAAAGGCAGTTTATCCTTACCGGCTCCGCCAATCCGAATGAAGAGGTACGGCTGCACAGCGGCGCAGGACGTTTTACGACGCTGACGATGCGCACCATGTCGTGGCAGGAGATGGGCTATTCGTCGGGCAAAGTGCAGCTGTCCGGTTTGCTGACGGGAAAACGCCCCACAGCCATTGATAGCGGCATGGATGTGGAGCTTATTATTGAAAGAATAATGAAGGGCGGCTGGCCTGCGCTGCTGGAATCCACTGTGGATGAAGCGCTGCTGCTCAACCGGGCATACGTCGATTTGCTTGCGGAAGTGGATATGAGTAGGGTGTCAAACATGAAGCGCGATCCGTTGAAAATTAGAGCGCTGCTCAAATCTTTGGCGCGAAACACCGCAACGCTGGTGGAGAATACAACGCTGGCCAAAGATATTAAGGCGTACGAAAATAGCGATTTGTCGCGCCCCACGATCATTGATTACCTCGACGCTCTGGAGCGATTGATGGTTACCGACGACCAACCGGCCTTTAATCCGCATATTCGCTCTTCGGCTTCGCTGCGAAAGTCGGTCAAGCGCCACTTCTGCGATGTGTCGCTGGCCGTTGCCGCGCTGAGGCTGGACAAAGAGGCCTTGCTCAAAGATTTGAGATACGTCGGATTTTTATTTGAATCGCTTGTAGCGCACAACCTGAAGGTGTATGCTCAGGCAAACGACGCCGAAGTTTTTCACTACCGAGATTCGAGCGGGTTGGAGGTGGACGCCATTGTCCGGCAGTACAGCGGCGCATGGGCTGCGTTTGAGGTAAAGCTGGGCACAGGAATGTTTGACGAGGCATCTGCAAATCTTGCCAAATTTGCCAATAATATTGACGAAAGTAAAACACAAAAGCCCGCTTCTTTAAATATTATCACCGGTACAGGAATGAGCTTCACCAGACCGGATGGCGTCAACGTTATTTCATTGGCTTCGCTGGGGAAGTGACAGGGGCTGGTGGCGGTAGATTTGGAAGATGGGGCCGATGGGGAAATAGCTTTTGACGATAATTTTTTTAACCGGAATCGCTTGCCATAAAATAATAATTATCTTTGCAACAATCAAAAAAAATAATCAAAAAAAATAACCTAAAAATGTATAAACATGTTTTTACAGCGCTTTTGCTTGCGGGAGCCGCAGAAGCTTACGCCCAACCGTCAAGTGCGCCGCCGGGCAGGGAGAAGACCACATTTCAGACGTCGCGCGAGTGGCGCCCCAGCATCGACAACCGTGCCGACGCCGTGATGGTCTATGGCGTGGGCGGCAACCCCTCCGACCGCTCCAGAAGAGCGCCCTTTGAGGAACGCGTAAAGTCGTGGCGCGAAAGGGGCTACACCACGCACTTCATGACAGGCATCGCTTGGGGCGAATATCAAGACTACTTCACAGGCAAATGGGACGGGAAATGGCACCTGGACGAAGGGCAGGTAACGGCAAAGGGCGACACGATTTGGCACGGACGCATGGTGCCCTACATTGTGCCAAGCCTGAACTTCCTAACCTACCTCAAGGAAAAGCACGTGAAAAGGGTGATTGATGCAGGCATAGACGCCATTTTTATGGAAGAGCCCGAGTTCTGGATGCGCGGCGGCTACAGCGAAGCCTTCAAGCGCGAATGGCAGGAGTACTACGGCTTTCCGTGGCGGCCGCAGCACGAATCGCCGGAAAATACCTATCTGGCCAACAAGCTGAAGTATCACCTATACTACAGGGCGCTGGAGGAGGTTTTTACCTACGCCAAGGAGTACGGCAAAAGCAAGGGCATGAACGTCCGCTGCTACGTGCCTACCCATTCGCTGGTCAACTACTCCTCGTGGCAAATCGTCAGCCCCGAAGCGAGCTTGGCCTCCATGAGCTGCGTGGACGGCTACATTGCGCAGGTATGGACGGGCACGTCGCGCGAGCCTACGTTCTACAACGGCTTGAGAAAAGAGCGCGTCTTTGAGAATGCCTTTCTCGAATACGGCTCCATGGAATCCATGACCCGCCCCACCGGGCGTAAAATGTTTTTCCTGACCGACCCCATCGAAGACTGGTCGCGCGACTGGGTGGACTACAAAAAAAACTACGAAGCCACGTTCACCGCGCAGCTCCTCTACCCCATGATTGCCGACTACGAGGTGATGCCTTGGCCCGAACGGATTTACGAGGGGCTCTACAAAACGTGCGCTACCTGCACCACCAAGGAAAAAATCCCGCGCTTCTACTCCACCCAGATGCAGGTAATGATAAATACCCTCAACGATATGCCGCTGTCGGACAACCGGCTGAACGGTGCGCAGGGCATTGGCGTGCTGATGTCCAACTCGCTCATGTTTCAGCGCTTCCCGGTACATGCAGGGTACGACGACCCGCAGTTCTCCAACTTCTACGGGCAAACCCTGCCGCTGCTCAAGCGCGGTATTCCGGTGGGTCTCGTGCATATCGAAAACGTGAGCTACCCCGACACCTGGAAGAATTTGAAGGTGCTGGTCATGTCGTACTCCAACATGAAGCCGATGAGCCCGGAATATCACCAGCACATTGCGCAGTGGGTCAAAGCCGGCGGTGCGCTGGTGTACTGCGGCCAAGACATCGACCCCTACCAGTCAGCCATGGAGTGGTGGAATAGCGGTATCAACGCCTATAAAACGCCTTCCGAACACCTTTTTGAGCAGCTGGGGCTGAACAGCAATCCGCAAACGGGCGAATACGCGGCAGGCAAGGGCAAGGTGTACGTGCTGCGCGAAGAACCGAAAAGCTTTGTGCTGCAACCAAACGGCGACGAGGCATATTTTTCCGCCATACGGAAAACGTTTGAGGCAGCGGCGGGCAAGCCGCTGGAAACGAAAAACAGCTTTTACTTGGAGCGCGGCGCATACGTCATCGCCTCCGTGATGGACGAAAGCGTATCGGCAGAGCCGTTGGTGCTGAAGGGGACGTACATCGACCTGTTCGACCCCGAGCTGCCCGTGCTGCAGGCCAAAACCGTCCGCCCCGGCGAGCAAGCGTTTCTGTACGACGTGAAGAAGGTAAAGGACAAGGGCAAACCGCTGGCGCTGTGCGGCGCATCCCGCATATACGAAGAAAAAGCGGCCAAGAGCGCCTACTCCTTCGTAGCCAAAAGCCCCGCCGAAACAAGCAACGTAACGCGCGTTTACCTGCCGTCGCCGCCAAAGAGCGTAACGGTGAACGGCGCAACGGCCAGCTACACGTGGGACGCCGCCTCGCGCACCTGCCTGCTCAAGTTCGAGAACAACCCCAACGGCGTATCCGTTGCCATCAGCTTCTAAACGATAATAGGCACGGCTACGCGGCGTAGCCAAATGAGGAAAGCAAGTTAAAATTCAAAGAAAAATTTCCATTTAACGCAAAGTGAGTTAAAACATACTCCAAAAATTTGGATTGCTCCAAAACCTTTTTCACCTTTGCCTTTGCCTCAAAAGACGTTTTTCTATCAGCTACCAATTTTTTTATATGTGTAGTAAAATGGATGCTTTACTTTTCATAAATAGCCACGTTGCTATACCCGATGTTATGCGTCAGGGCACAGCTATAGCACACACACACACACACACACACACACACACACACACACACACACACACACACACACACATGATGGCGAGCCCGCAAGTTACGTAAATTTTTCCTGTCTTGCAACAGCTTGGAGTTTTTATTTTGCAGTGAACGGTCAACTTTTTTGGCCGTTCACTTTTTTTATGCCCTGCCTAATAGCGCTTACCCTAACGGGTGGTAACGCCTTGCCGGCGTTGCTGCCTGCTATTTTCCTTTCTTTTTTTTATTTACTCAAACTCACTTATTATGAAGAAAAAATTACTTGATCAAAGCCGAGCAGGATGGGCTATGTCGCCCCCTGTTCAGGCGGTCGGCGGCAAGCTCAGGCGTATGCAATGCCTTCTGCTGTCGCTGTTGCTATGCGCCGTGCTTCCCTTGTCGCTGCGGGCGCAAAATCTCAACGTTTCCGGCACGGTGCGCGACGGCAATAGCGATCCTGTGGCGGGGGCAAGCGTGGTGGTGAAAGGCGCTACCACCGGCGCTACCACCGACGCCAACGGCAGCTACACCATCAACGCTCCCGCCGATGCTACGCTGGTGTTCTCCTTTCTGGGGTTGAGCACCGTAGAGGAGGCCGTTGCCGGACGCGGACGTATTGACGTTGTGCTGGACGAAAGCAACCAATCGCTCGATGAGGTGGTGGTGGTGGGCTACGGTACGATGCGCAAGCGCGACGTTACGGGCTCCATCTCTACAACTAAAGGTAGCGACATTGTCAAAATCCAGTCGTTTAATGCGCTGGAAGGATTACGGGGTAAAGCCGCCGGCGTGAACATCTTTTCCAACACCGGGCAGCCGGGCGGAGAGCTGCGCGTCATCATCCGCGGTATCGCCACCATCAATGCCTCGGCAAATCCGCTGTACGTAGTGGATGGGGTGGTGATGTCGGATTTCCATCTCGTGAATCCGAATGACATTGAATCTATCGAGGTGCTGAAAGACGCTTCGTCGGCCGCTATTTACGGCGCGCGCGGCGCCAACGGCGTGATTCTGGT
>JAISLN010000106.1 GCA_031290835.1 Prevotellaceae bacterium | reverse complement strand
AGAGTGCGTGTCCACCAAAAATCGTATATATTTGATCTGTGTGTGTGTGTGTGTGTGTGTGTGTGTGTGTGTGTGTGTGTGTGTGTGTGTGTGTGTGTGTGTGTGTGTGTGTGTGTGTGTGTGTGTGTGTGTGTGTGTGTGTTAACAATTTTCCGATAAAAAACAAATATTTGGGAAAAAAGTTGTCAACACCGGCGAGGATTTTTGCTTGCCCGATGCTGTTTTTAGCGTTTATATGTGATAACCTTTTCATAAGGAATATTAGATAAATCAAGCGAAAAACGCATGAAAATTCTGCGATTTCCACGCGCGTGAAATAAAAATATCAAGTTCACAAAGGCTTTAGCGGCTTCCTGTATGGTGCGCAAAGCACTACTTGTTACCTTTGTAAAACAATTAATACAATACTCAGCTGCTTGTTTTACAAACTTTTATAGCGCAGGCATGTGTTCTTGATGTGCACAAAGATACATAAATTTTTTCTGAATTATCCGCAGAGGTGTAAAAATCTATTTTTTGCATATCGTGCGCTTCTTACTGCTTCCACTTCTTGCGTGATTTATTCCAAGGAAAGCGTCGCGTCCGTATGGTTGCGAAACCGAGACAGCAATTCGGTAAGCCCGGATGAGGGCTGGATAGCAATTAAGCTCAATGCCGCCAAATCTTGCCGCAAAATTTTAGCTTGTGGGTAGCGGCACGATATGCGGCAGCTGTTTCAATCTCATGAAAAATTTTATACCTTTGCGGCATCTCGGTTTCGGCAAATTTGAGAAATCACCATAAATAATGCTTTTTTTATGACCATCCACAAGGAAGGAGCAACCACTATTACGCTTGCGCTTGGGGCGCTTGGGGCGCTATGCGCGGCGGTGTTCTACGTCGCCGGGGCGGGCGCTGTTGCGTATGCAACGCTGGCGGCGGCCGTCGTGCTTTTTGGCTTCATTGTCCGCTTTTTTCGCCTGCCTTCGCGCCCCAAGCTGCGCGACGAGCAGGCAGCATTCTCGCCCTGCGACGGCAAGGTTGTGGCAATTGAGGAGGTGTTTGAGCCGGAATACCTGAAGGAGCGCTGCCGGCAGCTGTCTATCTTTATGTCGCCCAACAACGTGCACGTCAACCTCTACCCGGTATCGGGCACGGTGGAGTACGCCGCCTACCACCCCGGCAAATATCTGGTGGCGTGGCACCCCAAGTCGTCCACCAAGAACGAGCGCACCACCGTTGTGATTAACACCGGCAGGCACAAAATCCTGTGCCGGCAAATTGCCGGCGCGGTGGCGCGGCGCATCGTTTGCTACGCGCGGCAGGGTGAGCAGGTGGAGCAGAACGCGCAGCTGGGCTTCATCAAGTTCGGCTCGCGCGTGGACGTGTTTTTGCCCCTCTCGGCAAAGGTGGAGGTGCAGCTGGAGCAAAAGGTGTACGGCTCGCAAACTGTCCTTGCAAGGTTTGAGTAGCGGTTTTTTTAGATTTTAGCGTATAAATTTTTTTGGAGCATGAATAAGCTTGCGCGATATATTATCATGGCTGTGGCTACGGCGGCGGTGCTGACGGTGGTTTGGTACTTTCAAAACATTGTTGCCTACGTGCTGATTGCCGCCGTGCTTTCGCTCATCGGCAAGCCGCTCATGAAGCTGCTTGCGCAGCTGCGCTACAAAAAGTGGCGCCTCCCCACGGCGGTGCGCGCGGCGCTCACGCTGATTTCGCTTTGGCTGGTGTTTGTGCTGTTCTTTTACGTTTTCACGCCGCTCATTGTCGGTCAGCTCAACGAATTTAGCCGCGTGGACGTGGACGGCATCATCAGCCAGCTGGACGAGCCGCTGCACAAGGCCGACCTGCTGGCGCGCAAGTACGTTTCGTCCGACCCCGATTTTTCGGTAAAAAATACGATTGCGCACGAGCTGGAGAAGATGGTCAACGTGTCGCAGCTCTCCACCTTTTTTGGGTCGCTGGCCGCCATCGTCAAGAATTTTGCCATTGCCGTATTCGCCGTATCGTTCATCACGTTTTTCTTTCTCAAGGAGAACATGCTGTTTTACCACGCGGTTATTCTCCTCTTCCCGCAGCGCTACGAGGAGAACATAAGGCACGCGCTGGCGTCCGTTCACCGGTTGCTGGTGCGCTACTTCGTGGGCATCTTTTCCGACATCCTCTGCGTGATGACCCTGCTCACGCTGGGGCTTGCGCTGGTTGCAGGGTTTTCGTGGCAGCAGGCGCTGTTTATCGGCTTGCTGGCGGGCGTGCTCAACATGATTCCCTACGTAGGGCAGCTGATAAGCTACGCGCTGGGCACAACCATTTGTCTGGTTACGGCCGCCAACACGGGCGTTGAGTTTCTCCCGCTTTGGCTAAAGGCGCTGGCGGTCTTCTTCTCCGTGCAGGTGATAGATGCGTCGGCCTTGCAGCCGCTCATATACTCCAACAGCGTAAAGGCGCACCCGCTGGAGATTTTTTTGGTGATACTCATCGCAGGCAGCTTGGGCGGTATTTTGGGAATGCTCGTTGCCATCCCCACCTACACGGTGCTGCGCGTATTTGCCAAGGAGTTTTTCAACAACTTTCGCGTGGTGCGCAAGCTCACGGAGAAAATTTAAAATGATATTAAGCAACCTTACACACTATTTTATCACCTTAAAACCACCAAAATTATGTTTCGTAAATTCACTTTCATCATGTCCATCGCAGCCGCTGCAACAGCCTGTTCGGGTACCGGAAGCAACCCGTTTTTTGGCGAATACCAAACGCCCTACGAAGTTCCGCCATTTGATAAGATAAAAACGGCGCACTACCTGCCCGCCTTCGAAAAGGCCGTAAAAAGTCAGGCCGCCGAGGTAGAAGCCATCACGACCAACGAGCAAGCGCCGGATTTTGCCAACACCATCGAGGCGCTGGAGCTGAGCGGCGAAATGCTGCGGCGCGTCCGCTACGTCTTCTTCAACCTTGTGGAGGCCGAAACAAACCCCGAAATGGATAAAATTGCGGAGGAGGTAACCCCAATGCTGTCCAAGCACAAGGATGATATTCTGCTCAACGAAAAGCTGTTTGCGCGGATAAGCGCCGTGTACGCGCAGCGCGATTCGCTCAGCTTGAGCCTTGAGCAAAAAAAGCTTTTGGAGGATACCTACAAGGATTTTGTGCGCGGAGGCGCCGGGCTGTCGCCCGAAAACAAGGAAAAGCTGCGGCAGGTGAACGGGCAGCTCTCCACGCTGCTGCTCCGGTTTGGGCAAAACCTGCTGAGCGAAACCAACAGCTTCCGCCTGGTGATAGACAGCGCGAGCGACCTCGCAGGGCTGCCGCAGTCGCTGGTTGACGCCGCCGCTGCCACCGCCGAGGCGGAAGGCAAAACGGGAAAGTGGGTGTTTACGCTCAAAAACCCAAGCATAATGCCGTTTTTGCAGTATTCGGACAGCCGCCCGCTGCGCGAAAAAATGCTCAACGCCTACGCCAACCGCGCCAACAACGGCAACGATAAGGACAACAACGAGGTGGTAGCCCAAATCGTGAGCCTGCGCGTGCAAAAGGCAAACCTGCTGGGATACGAAACCTACGCCGACTACGTGCTGGAGGACTGCATGGCAAAAACTCCGCAAAACGTGTACAGCATGCTCAATCAGCTCTGGGAACCCGCCCTGAGCAAGGCAAAGCAGGAGCAAGAGGCGCAGCAAAAGCTGGCCAACAACAGCGCCGCCCCCTCGCCGCTAAGCGCCGCCGACTGGCGCTACTACGAGCAAAAAATAAAGGTGCAAAGCTACAGCTTGGACGACGAGCAGCTGCGACCCTACTTTAAGCTCGAAAATGTGCGCGACGGTATCTTTACGCTGGTAGAAAAGCTCTACGGCGTAACGTTTGCGCAGGTTACCGACGTGCCGGTTTACCACGAGGACGTTGTGTGCTTCGCCGCAAGCGACAGCAACGGCGATTTTCTGGGGCTTATCTACATGGACTTTTTCCCCCGTAGCGGCAAGCGCGGCGGCGCATGGATGACGGACTTCCGCGAGCAGCGCTACCACAACGGCAAGCGCGTGGCGCCGGTCATTTCGCTGGTGTGCAACTTTTCGCCCGCCACCGGCGGCGCACCCGCCCTCCTCACCCCCGACGAGGTGGAAACGTTCTTCCACGAGTTTGGCCATGCCCTCCACAGCCTCTTCTCCGACTGCCAATACCGCAGCCTTGCCGGAACAAACGTGCCCCGCGATTTTGTAGAGATGCTCTCGCAAATAATGGAAAACTGGGCGTTCCAACCGGAGCTGCTCAACCTTTACGCCCGGCACTACGAAACAAACGAGGTAATTCCCGCCGACCTCGTGAGCAAGATTACCGCCTCCGCGCAGTACGGGCAGGGCTTCAAAACGGTGGAGTACCTTGCCGCCTCGCGGCTCGACATGGATTACCACGTTGTGAAAGACACGGCAAAGATAGACGTGCAGCAGTTTGAAAAAAACTCCATGGACAACATCCGCCTCATACCGTCAATCCTGCCGCGCTACCGCACCACCTACTTCAACCACATTTTCTCCAGCAGCGCCTACGAAGCCGGCTACTACAGCTACATTTGGTCGGAGGTGCTCGACGCCGACGCCTTTGACCAATTCGTAAAAACCGGCAACATTTTTGACAAAACCGTAGCCACCGCGCTGCGCAAGTGCATCCTTGAGCGCGGCGGAACGGAAGACGCCATGACGCTCTACAAGCGATTTCGCGGCAGCGAGCCGAGCATAACGCCCCTGCTGAAAAAAAGAGGGCTGAAGTAGAATTGCGGAAAAACAGATTTTAGTCAGTCTGTAGCAAAAATATTTATAAAAATTCGGGAGACCGGAAAATTATGACTGCGATAGAATTGTTTGACGTTATCGGCGCCGGTGAAACGAGTAAGGTGCAATTCAAGCGTGAACTTGACAGCCGAGATAAAATTGCGGCTGAAATGATTGCTTTTTCCAACACCAAAGGAGGCATGATTCTTTTTGGAGTAGAAGACAAGACGGGCGAAATCACAGGTCTGGACTACGAAGCGTTGCAAAAAGCAGGAAATGCTGTTGCTACTATTGCATCGGATCTTGTTAAGCCGCTTATTTACATCACGACCGAAGTTGTGCAGGTTGACGCTGCAACAGGGAAAAAGAACGTCCTAATCGTATGTGTAGATGAAGGATTGTCAAAGCCATACAAAGACCTGAACGGTACAATTTGGATTAAGCAAGGCGCCGACAAGCGAAAAATGACCGATAATGCCGAAATACTTAGACTTTTTCAGCAAAGCGGGCGACTTTACATTGATGAAATGGAGGTCGCCGGAACAAGTGTAAATGATATTGATAAAGAGAAAGTTGCTTATTATGTCAAAAAAGTTCAAAAAGATGTTGAGGAATTTGAAAAAATTGACCAACTCCACCTGTACACGAATTTAAATATACTGAAAAACAGCAGATTGACGCTTGGCGGCTTGCTGTTTTTTTCAAAAAATCCGCAGCGGTATAAGCCTACCTTTTGTATAAAAGCCGTATCTTTTTTCGGAAACAGCATCGGAGGCTCCGATTATCGCGATAGTATAGACATAAATGGCGCTATCCCTCAACTGTTTGAAGAGGGAATGCGCTTTTTTAAAACGAATCTTTTACATCAACAAAAAGGACAGAATTTTAATTCTATCGGTATTCTTGAGATTTCGGAAATTGCTCTGGAAGAGTTGCTGCAAAATGCCTTAATACATAGAGATTATACAAAAAACGCGCCCATACGTCTGATGATTTTTGACAACCGGATTGAAATAGTAAGTCCGGGATGCCTGCCGAATAGCCTGACGGTAGAAAACATCAAGTTTGGAAATGCTGCCGTGCGCAATAATTTATTGATTAGCTATTGCTCAAAGCTGATGAGCTATAGAGGTTTTGGCTCTGGTATTATCAGAGCCATCAACAATCAGCCCAACATAGAGCTAATCAACGACGTAGAAGGCGAACAATTTATCGTAAAAATTCCAAGAGAAACGAGCACGACAAAAAGTAGCGCGTAAAATATCTCCCCCTGAATTTTTTATGTTGACTTGCTTGGAAATGGCAGAATTTTCGCGTAATTTTGCGCCAAGCTTAATTTAATACCTACCCCAATGAAAATGAATAGCTAATAATCGGTTTGCAAAACCGACTTCAACCATTTACCAAGCAACAGTTCGGTTTAATTTTACTGCCTGCATTGATTTGTCAGGCAGCCATTAGCTATATCATGAGCATTATCATCAGCGATGTATCCTATCGCTACCCCAATCGGGATTTTCTATTTGAGCATTTGAGCTTAGCTGTAGCCACGCAGCGCAAAATATCCATTGTAGGCAGCAACGGCGCGGGCAAATCCACGCTGCTGAAGCTGATGGCGGGCGAGCTGCATCCCACCGGAGGGAGCATCGCGTCTGCTTCACGGCCGTACTACGTTCCGCAGCACACCGGTGCGCTCAACAGGAACGTTGCGGAGGTGCTGAACGTCAGCAACAAGCTGGCAGCGCTCAGCGCCATCGCCAACGGCAGCGTTTCGCAGGCGGATTACGACGCCTTGGCGGACGACTGGACGGTAGAAGCCAAGTGCCGGGAAGCGCTTGCCCACTGGCAGCTGTCGCACATTGCGCTCAGCGCACCCGCCGACAGCCTGAGCGGCGGCGAAAGGACCAAGCTGTTTCTGGCGGGCTTACTCATCCACGCACCCAGCGTCGTGCTTCTCGACGAGCCTACCAACCACCTCGACGAAGCAAGCCGCCTGCTGCTCTATCGCTACATCCGGCAAAGCGCGGCAACAATGGTAGTGGTCAGCCACGACGTCACGCTCCTCAACCAGCTGCAAGCTACCTGCGAGCTGTCCGAGCACGGCGTCCGATTGTACGGCGGGAATTTCTCGTTTTATCAAGCGCAAAAAGAAATGGA
>JAISLN010000105.1 GCA_031290835.1 Prevotellaceae bacterium | reverse complement strand
AAAAAAATGTTCCTATGAAAAGCAAGCTTCTTCTTTCGGGCTTAGTAACATGCGCTATAGGTGCGCTTCAGGCCCAAACACCCGAGTGGGAAAATCCGGAAATTTTCGGAATTAACAAGGAGGCGGCGCGGGCAACCTCCCTGCCCTACGCCGACGCGCAGCAGGCGGCAGCCGACGTTTACGCCCAATCGCCCTACTACCGGTCGCTGGACGGAACGTGGAAGTTCAGCTGGAGCAAGCGGCCGGCGGACAAGCCCGAAGGCTTTTACAGGGAAAGTTACGATGTTGCCGGCTGGGGCGACATTCGGGTGCCGGGCAGCTGGGAGCTGCAGGGCTACGGCGTGCCGATTTACACCAACATCACCTACCCCCACCCCGCAAATCCGCCGTTCATTGACCACAGCGACAACCCGGTGGGCTGCTACGTGCGCGACTTCGACCTCCCCGACAGCTGGAGCAAACGGCGCGTGTACCTGCACTTTGAAAGCGGGTTGACCGCCATGTACGTATGGGTAAACGGGCAGTACGTGGGCTACAGCGAGGTGACGAAAAGCGCGGCGGAGTTTGACGTTACGCCCTACGTGAAGCCGGGAGCCAACAGGGTAGCCATCGAAGGCTACCGCTGGAGCGACGGAGCGTATCTGGAAGATCAGGACTTTTGGCGGCTGTCGGGCTTCGACCGGAGCATTTACCTGTACAGCACCCATCAGGTGCGCATCCGCGATTTCTTTGCCAAGGGTGATTTGGACGCTTCCTACAAAAACGGGCTGTTCTCCCTGGATTTGACCCTGAAAAATTACCTGAAAACGGAAGAAACCGTTCAGGCAGAAGTGCAGCTGCTGGACGCCTTGGGCAAGCCGCTGCTGAAGAAGCCACAAGCTGCCGCGCTAAAGCCCGAGGCGGAAACCGTCCTTTCGTTTGCCGCCTCCAAGGTGTCGTCGCCGCAGCTGTGGAGCAACGAAACGCCCTACCTCTACACCCTGCTGATTGCGCTGAAGGACAAAAGCGGCAAAACGCTCGAAGTAACATCGTCCAAAATAGGCTTCCGCAAGGTGGAAATCAAAAACGCGCAGCTGCTGGTCAACGGCAAGGCCATACTTGTAAGAGGCGTTAACCTGCACGAGCACAACCCCTACTCCGGTCACGTGCAGGACGAAGCAACGATGCGCCGCGACATTGCCCTGATGAAGCAGCACAACATCAACGCCGTGCGCACCAGCCACTACCCGCAAAGCCCCCTGTGGTACAAGCTGTGCGACGAATACGGCTTGCTTGTCGTTGATGAAGCCAACCTCGAATCGCACGGCTTGGGGTATGGGCCAAACAACGTGGCCAACTTCCCCGAGTGGCGCGAGGCGCACCTCGACCGCGTAACCCGGCTGGTGGAGCGGGATAAAAATCACCCCTGCGTGATTGTATGGTCGCTGGGAAATGAGGCGAGCAACGGAAAAGCGTTTTTTGACATGTACGATTGGGTAAAGGCAAGGGACAACACCCGCCCGGTGCAGTACGAGCAGGCCGGCGAAAACCGGAATACGGATATTGTGTGCCCAATGTACCCGAGCGTTGAGCACATGAAGCGCTACGCCGCCCGCACCGACGTTACCCGACCCTACATCATGTGCGAATACTCCCACGCAATGGGCAACAGCAGCGGCAGCTTTCAGGAATACTTCGACATTATCTCCACCGCGCCCCACATGCAGGGCGGATTTATTTGGGATTGGGTCGATCAGGGCATTGCCGCTACCGACAACTCGGGGCGAAAGTACTGGGCATACGGTGGCGACATTGGCGGGTACCGGTACACGCACGACCAAAACTTCTGCGCCAACGGCTTGATTACCCCCGACCGGAAGCCTCACCCGGCGCTGTACGAAGTGAAAAAGGTGTATCAGGACATACTTTTTAGCGCCAAAGATGCAGGCAAAGGCGTGATTACGGTTGAAAATCGCTTCCTGTACAAAAATCTGAGCGAGTACGATTTTCGCTGGGAGCTGCTGCGCAACGGCGAAAAAACGGCAGAGGGCAAGCTGACGATTGCGCAAGCCCCCGGCACAAAAAAGAACGTAACAATCTCCCTGCCGGCGCTGCAAAAGAAAAGCGGTACGGAGTACTTTTTGAACCTGTACGCCTGCACAAAAACGGCAACGGAGATGCTACCCGCCGGGCACGAGGTAGCGCGCGAGCAATTTGCGCTGCCCTCAGGCAGCTACTTTGCTCAGGCCGCCTCCCCGTCGCCCCCCTCCGGCGCTGTTGAAACGGCGCACGAAGACGACAACCGGATTGTGCTGAAGGCGGGAGAGGTAAGCGTTGCCTTCAACAAAAAAAGCGGTGCGCTGGAGAGCTACATGTACGGCAACAAGCGCCTGCTGCTATTTGCCCCCCAACCCGACTTCTGGCGAGCCCCAACCGACAACGACTACGGCAACCGGATGCCGGAAATATCGAACGTGTGGAAGCTGGCAGGAAAAAACAAAACGCTGGAAAAGTTTACGGTCAGCAACACCGGAACGGAAGCGCTCGTTGCGGTGGAGTACACGCTCAACGACGTGTCGAGCCCCTACGCGGTGCAGTACGCCGTTTCGGGCAGCGGCGCTGTCAGGGTAAAAGCCGCTTGGAAAGCCGGACGGAAAGGCTTGCCGGAGCTGCCGCGCTTTGGCATGCAAATGCGCCTGCCCGCCGAGCTTGATTCGTTTACCTACTACGGCAGAGGCCCGTGGGAGAACTACTCCGACCGCAACACCTCTTCGCTCATCGGAGTTTACGGCAGCAGCGTTGCCGGGCAACAGTTCGACTACATCCGTCCGCAGGAAAACGGCAACAAAACGGACGTGCGCTGGCTGACGCTGACCAACAGCGACGGCTTGGGGCTGAAGATAGCCGGCTCGCAGCCGCTCAGCGTAAAGGTGGCGCACAATCCGGCGGAAGACCTCGACTTTGGCGCGGCGAAAAAGAACAGCCATCCCTGCGAAATTACCCCCCGCAGAGAAATATTCCTGAACGTTGACTACCTGCAGCGCGGCGTAGGCGGGGACGACAGCTGGGGCGCCCTGCCTCACCAACCCTACCGCCTGCTGGGCGACAGCTACGAGTATGAGTACACCATTGAGGTTGCAAAAAGGTAGGCGTGCAGGTGCTGTTAGCTCTTGCTGTTCGTCCTCAGCTTATCTTCACCACGCTCACCCCCGCCCCACCCTGCTGCACGTGCTCGTCCTCTACGGCGGCAATGCCGGGCAGGTGCGTGAGGTAGCGGCGTATTTGCTCCTTGAGCGCACCCGTCCCCTTGCCGTGCAGGATGCGCACCTCGCCTACGCCAAACATCATTGCCTTGTCGATAAGCTCCTCCACCTCCTTTAGCGCCTCCTCCGCCCACATGCCGCGCACGTCGATGGAGGGCTTGAAGTTGAGCCGCTCTACCGACAGGCTCGATCCGCCCGCGCCGCCGCTCTTCGCCGCGCGGCGGATAAGGTTGCGGCCGGCCGGCTCCAGGTTGTCCGCCGCAACGGTGGTGTAGATGTTGCCCACCGCCAGCACGGCGGAGCCGTTGTCGTTGATTTTTACGATTTCGCCCACCACATTTTGCCCCACAATACGCGCCGCGCCACCAACGTACAGCTCGCCGCCGCTCGGCGCGGGGCTGCCTGCGCCCGGCGCGGGGGCGGGCTCGCCGCGCTGCGCCTTTTTTTCGCTTCGCCGCCGCTGCTGCTCCTTGAGGCGCTCCAGCGTGCGGGTAATGGCTTCGCCGTTTTCGTCGGCTGCGGGCGCTGCCGCGGTTTGGGCAAAGCGCCGGAGCTGCTCTCGCGCCTCGCGCGTTTTTTCCCTGTCGGCCTGCGCCTCCTTTATGCTGCGAATGGTATTTTCAATTTGCCGGTTGGCTTCGCCCAGCAGCTTTTTCGCCTCCTCCTTTGCCTCCTGAATGATGCGCTTTCGCTCGCCTTGCAGCTGCGCCAGCTCGCGCTCGTACCGCGCCGTGAGCTCCTCCAGCCGCCTATCGGCAAGCCTGACGCGCGCGCGCTTCTCCTCCCAGTAGCGGCGGTCGCGGGCAATGCTGCGCAGGCTTTTGTCAAAATCCGCGTGCCTATCGCCCAGCAGGGCGCGGGCCTTGCCCACAACGTCGTCGGGAAGCCCTATTTTTTGGGCAATTTCAAAGGCAAAGGAGCTGCCGGGCGTGCCGTACTCCAGCCGAAACAGAGGCTCAATTTTTTGCACGTCAAAAAGCATGGCGCCGTTTTGTATCCCCGCGGTGTTCTCCGCAAAGTACTTCAGGTTGGCGTAGTGGGTGGTAACTATGCCAAAGGTTTTGCTTTCTACCAGCGCGGCAAGCGTAGCCTCGGCAATGGCGCCGCCCAGCTGCGGCTCCGTTCCCGTGCCGAGCTCGTCGATGAGCGCAAGCGTTCGCGCGTTGGCGTGGCGCAGGAAGTACTTCATGCTCTGCAGGTGGGAGCTGTAGGTGCTCAGGTCGTTTTCGAGCGACTGCTCGTCGCCGATGTCGATGAAGATGGCGTCGAAAATTCCCGCCACCGAATCCTCCCCAACCGGAATGGGGAAGCCGCACTGTAGCATGTACTGCAACAGCCCGGCGGTTTTGATGCACACCGATTTTCCGCCGGCGTTTGGCCCCGAAATGAGCAGGAGGTGCTTTTCCGGCGTGAGGTTCAGGTTTATCGGCACGATGCTTTTCCCCTCCTTTTTCAGCGCCGCCTCAAGGAGCGGATGCCGCGCGTTGCGCCAGCCGATGGCCTGCCCGTCCACCAGCGCGGGCGCTACCCCGCCGATGCTGTTGGCAAAAAGCGCCTTAGCCCGGATAAAGTCGATGTGCGCCACCAACTCGGCGGCCTGCCGCAGCTGCGGCAAAAAGGGGCGAAGAAAGGCGGTAAAGGCGGTGAGAATTTTTACCACCTCGCGCTTTTCGGCAAAGCCAAGCTCGCGCAGGCGGTTGTTGAGCTCCACCACCTCGGCCGGCTCAATGAACGATGTTTTTCCGGTGGCGGATTCGTCCAGCACCATCCCCGCCACCTTGCGCTTGCAGCTTGCGCTCACGGGGATAACCGCCCTCCCGTCGCGCAGGCTCGCCTCGGCGCTCTCGTCTGCGTAGCCGTCGGCCTGCGCCTTGCGGAGGATGGCCTGTATGCGCCGTCCCACCTGCTGCTGCACCTCCACCATTTGCCGGCGCAGCAACGCCAGCTCGGGCGAGGCGCTATCCTTTACCCGCCCAAACCTGTCTATGAGGTTGGCAATGCCCTTGCTCACCGGCGACAGCGTTTGCAGCGCCTGCGCCATGCCCGCCAGGCGCGGGTAGCGGTCGGCTTTGCGGGCTGCGCCGTCGGCGGCGGCGGGCAGGGCGTCGGAGCTGCGCGAAAAGAAAGCCGCAATGCTGCCCGCCGTGTCAACCATTTGCGCAAGCGTTGCCAGCTCCGGCTCGCAGAGGTAGGCGTTGTCGATGGCGACCTTGCCGAGAAAGTGCAGCACGTCCACGTATCCGCCCTGCGGAAAGGTGGCGTCGAGGGCGCAAATCTCCTGCATTTCCGCCGTTTGCTCCAGCAGCTCGCGCACCGCTTCGAGGCGGATGCAGAAAGCGGCTTCGGCAAGCATTTCGCGGGCGCGCTCGGTGGAGCACCTGCCCGCAACCGCTGCGCGAACGGCGTCAAACCCCAGCTTGACCTCAAAGGTGGCGGGGTAAATGTTTCCGGTGGTATTTACGTTTTCCGTTTTCAGCGCTGTTGTGTGTAACGTCTAACTTGACTTCGCGGTAAAGCTGCCGCTGTCCGGCCTGTTTTCCTCCTTTTCAAACGCGCCGACAATTTTGCTCACCAGCGCGTGGCGGATAATGTCCTTTTTGCAGAACTCCACCATGCCGATACCCTTTATCCTGCCGAGCATTGCCATGCACTTGGGCATGCCCGAATCGCCTTTGCGGGGCAGGTCGATTTGCGTTACGTCGCCCGTAACGATGAACTTTGCGTTTTTGCCCATTCGGGTAAGGAACATCTTCATTTGCGCCAGCGTAGCGTTCTGCGCCTCGTCGAGGATTACAAAGGCGTGGTCGAGCGTGCGCCCGCGCATGAAGGCCAGCGGCGCTATCTGCACTTCGCCCTCCTCCATGAGCTTTTCCAGCTTTTTGGCGGGGAGCATGTCGTGCAGCGCGTCGTAGAGGGGTTGCAGGTAGGGGTCGAGCTTCTCCTTCATGTCGCCGGGCAGGAAGCCGAGCCGTTCGCCGGCCTCAATGGCGGGGCGGGTGAGGATAATTTTTCGCACCTCGCGGCTCTTGAGCGCGCGCACCGCAAGGGCAATGGCCGTGTAGGTTTTGCCGGAGCCGGCAGGCCCAACGGCAAAGAGAAGGTCGTTGCTTTCGTACAGCTCCACCATCTTTTTTTGGTTGGGCGTACGCGCCTTGATGACGTTGCCGCGGCTGCCGTACACCAGCGCGTCGCCGTCGTAGGCGCTGTCGTGCACCTCGGCGGCGTTCTCGTGGTAGAGCTGCGTAATGGCCTCTTCGGTTACGCGCCCCCGCTTGTGGTAGTAGTCAATCAGGCTGACGAGCTTGCTTTCAAAGCTGTCCACATCGCTCTTTGCGCCAAAAATTTTCAGCACGCCGCCACGCGCCACAATTTTCAGCTTGGGGAAGCACGCCGCAATAGCGTTGAAGTATGCGTTGTTGACCCCGTAAAAGCTTACCGGATCTACATTTTCGAGGATGATTACTTTCTCTGCCATGCGCTGTGGGGTGATTGCTGCGCACCGGGAGCTGCGGATGCCGCCGCCTGCGCGTAGCGGCTCATGTCGGCGATATGTTGGCTATTGCTACCCATAAAGCGCTACTTGCTAAAGGAGTTAACCACCGCCGTGCTGTCGTCAATGACGATGGTCAGGTTGTCATCGACGTCCAGCGTATAGACGTCCTCCGTTTTCAGAAAAACCCTCCTGTCGCCCTGCACCATGTAGAACTGCACCTGAGCGGTGATGGGGAAGT
This sequence comes from Prevotellaceae bacterium, assembly GCA_031290835.1. Lineage (GTDB taxonomy): Bacteria > Bacteroidota > Bacteroidia > Bacteroidales > UBA932 > JAITMY01. The sequence goes on along the minus strand of JAISLN010000105.1, from coordinate 2,276 downwards.
TTACGCCCGCCGTATGTTCCGATATGGTCAGCTTTGAGGTCGTTTCGCCGGTCAGCAGCCCCGACGCTATGCCGATTTGGTCAAACTGTATGTTATCCAGCATGACGTTGTGAACTTTGTTGGTGACCCGAATAGAAGCCTCGTCAAAGCACGCCGCCGCCAGCAGGAGCGGTAGCAAAAGAGCGGGAAGAATAAGCTTGCGTTTCATTGTTGCTGTTTTATGGTTTAGTTAGTGGGTGATACTTCAACTTCAAATTTGCCTACGCTAACGCTCGTGCGGTTTTCCGCAACCTCCAGCGGAAAGGAGAGCGCGGGCGTGTACGCTGTCTGCGACCCTACACTAAAGGATTGTATCCGGCAAATGTAGGCGCCGGGGCTAAGCTCAAAGTAGCTGTTCAGCAGGTTGGCGTACTCGCCGGCCGTCGAAAACTTTTCGGGAAACATGAGCACGTTTACCTGCACCGGATAGGCAATGCTGTCGGTGGTTACGCGGCAGCTGCCCACGGTTGACTTGTTCCTCACGTGCAGCGTGTCCATGCCGTAGGAGGTGGCTATCCGCTGCATTTTGTCGTTGATGCTCACGGCAATGCTGCGCAGGGTGTCCGTAAGCACGTACTTTTTTGTGCCGCCGTCCATGATGTAGGGCTGCAAGAACAGGATTATTTCAGAAAATACGGGCTTGTTGGACGGCGAATAGATGGTTGGCTCGCTGTACGAATAGCCGTCAAACCCGTCATTTTCGGAGCACGCAGCCGTCAGGAACACGGCAAAGAGCGACGCCGCCGCCGCTGTTTTTTTCATGTTGCAAAATTTATTGGTGTTAGATTTCATGCTTTTGGTCAATAATTTAATAAGGTATCGTTTCATTTTTTTTCACAGCTTTTTCCCCGCCAGCTCGGCCAGCTCGCTACGCTCTCCCTTTACGAGGTTGACGTGCGCAAAAATTTCCTCGCCAATCATGCGGTCGCTCAGGTGCGTCAAGCCGTTGGAGCGGATGTCGAGGTAGGGCGAATCTATTTGCTGAATGTCGCCCGTGAACACCATTTTTGTACCCTCACCGGCGCGGGTTACTATTGTTTTCACCTCGTGCGGCGTAAGGTTTTGCGCCTCGTCGATGATGAAGAACGTGCTGCTGAGGCTGCGCCCGCGGATGTAGGCCAGCGGGGTAATCATCAGCTTATTTTGCTTTTGCAGCTCCTCAACGTGCACGGCTTCGCGGCTCGTTGGCTTCAGCTTGTTTTTTATCACCGCAAGGTTGTCGTACAGCGGCAGCATGTAGGGCGTCAGCTTGTCGTTGATGGCGCCCGGCAAAAAGCCCATATCCTGATTTTGCAGCGGAATAACGGGGCGCGAAAGCAATATTTGGTCGTACATGCCATGCTGCGCAAGCGCCGCCGCGAGCGCCAGCAAGGTTTTGCCGGTGCCGGCAATGCCCGTGAGCGAAACCAGCTGAATGTCCGGGTTCATGAGCACGTGCATGGCAAACGTCTGCTCGGCGTTGCGCGGCTCAATGCCGTAGGCGCGGATTTTGTCCACGCGCTTCAGGCGGTTGCTGCGCCGGTCGTAGCACGACAGCGCCGAAGCATCGCCGCTCTTGAGGATTAAAATTTGGTTGGCGTACAGCGGCTGCTTCAGCGCGGCGGCGTCGAGCCCCTCGCCGTCGGCGTACAGCGCGGCAATTTGCGCGGCGTCAACCTCCAGCGTGCCGGCGTCCTTCTTGATGTGGTCAACATCCTTCACCTGCCCCGACAGGTAATCCTGCGCGTCTATCCCCAGCGACTTGGCCTTCATCCGCAGGTTGACGTCCTTGCTCACGAGCACCGTAATGGCGTCCGGGCGCTTCAGCTTTTCGTCGTAGGCAACCGCCAGAATGCGGTGGTCGGGCGTTACCTCGTCAAACGAATCCATCATTTCCTGCGTAAACGGCTTGCCCGTGGCGATGAACAGCTTGCCCAGCTGCTCCCCCAGCGCAACGCCGTTGTCAAACACCCGGTTGCCCGCTATGCCGTCGAGAATGCGCACAAACTCGCGCGCGTTGTAGTTGATTTGCTCGTTGCCCTTCTTGAACTTATCCAGCTCCTCCAGCACCACAATGGGTATTACGATGTTGTTTTCCTGAAAGTTATATATGCAGCGGTAGTCGTGCAAAATAACGTTGGTATCCAGCACAAATGTTTTGGGCGGCTTACCGGTAGTAGCATTGCTTGTTGTTTTCATACAGTGGCGTTAAAGTATATAGTGAAAATTTAGGAAATAAAAGTAGTAATTTTATTTGA
>JAISLN010000104.1 GCA_031290835.1 Prevotellaceae bacterium | reverse complement strand
ATCGCCGTACAAAAGCCGCTTTTTCCCCTCGCAGAAAAAGTAAATTTGCTCCATGCGCTTGCGCTCGGAGACAACCTTCCGCTTACCCGCAGGAGGCGTTGGCAGCTTGGCGCCAAGCGCTACCTGCACGGTAAAGGCGAGGAAAAAGAGTAAAAATATATTTTTCAAACGGCTCAAAAATTTAGCAAACAAAAAAATCAAAAAAAATGCTACCCCAGCCCCGTGTGCCCAAATCCACCGGCTCCGCGCGCGGTTTCGCTCAGCGCCTCAACGGGCTTCCAGCAAATTCGCTCAAACCGGGCAACCACCAGCTGCGCAATGCGCTCGCCGGGCTTGAGCACAAATACTTCGGTGGAAAGATTTATCAGCGCCACCTTGAGCTCGCCCCGGTAGTCCGGGTCGATGGTGGCGGGCGCGTTGGCAATGGTTATCCCGAACTTCAGCGCTAGACCGCTACGCGGGCGAATTTGCGCCTCGAAGCCGTCGCAGAGCTCCATAAAAATGCCCGTAGGGACAAGCAGCCGCTGCATGGGCTTGAGGATAATTTCTTCGTCAACGTTTGCGCGCAGGTCAAGCCCTGCCGAAAATTCGGTAGCGTACTGCGGCAGGGGATATTTTGAGGTATTAATAACTTTTACTTCCATTTGCTATACTTTGGTATGGTAACGAGGTTTTTAAATATTTGCACAGAATTTTGCTGCAACGAATAACAACGGCAAGCGGCAAAAAGTCCGTAGGACTTTAATATGGATAACCCCGTGCAAGCCACAGGTGCAGCACGGGGTAAGAAATCCCCCAACTACTCCCGAAGCTGCGCAGCAGCTCAGCTATTATTCTCCAAAGAACTTCCTTCTCTTCCTACAAATTTGTTGTTGAGCTACTACGTAGCTCTGAAATCGGAAGGTTTTTCTTTACCCCGAGCTGCGCTTCGCTTGCTCGGGGTAATCCACGTTAAGCCCCTACGGGGCTAAGCGTAGCCACCATTTCGTTACGAAATAAAACAATTTGCCGAAATCGCTAAATGTCATCGGTGCAGCAAAATTTTTTCACAGCACAAAAGTAACAAAAAAAATCGTCTCCTCTCTTTGCATCCCGTTAGGGATGCGTTTCTCGGTAAAAACGGTACAAACCTCTCCTTTTTCATTCCTAATGCGGGGGGTATTTCTACCGAGAGATGCATTCCTACGGAATGCCGGTTAATTGCTTCATTTGCGCTGCCTGTAGGCGCTCACCAGCGCTTTGCCGTCGCGCAGAAACGCTACGGCGAGGTAGGCGAGCAAGAGCACAGCGGCCAGCGCGGTTTTCTGCGCAAATCCCAGGTCAAAGCATCTGCAGCATACAAAGACGGCGTAAATGCCCAGCCCTACGAGAATGTAAAAGCCGATGGCCTTTAGGTCGTAGCGCACAGGGTAAAATTTTTGCCCCATTGCGTAGCTGACGACTGCCATTACGGCGTAGCTGAAAAAGTGCGCCCACGCCGCGGCATGGTAGCCGTAAAGGGGAATAAAGGTAACGTTGACAAGCACCGTTACCGCCAGCCCCGAAAGGGTAATGTAAACGGCGTACTTCGTTTTTTCCGACAGCTTGTACCACATCGACAGGTTGAAAACCACGCCGAGCAGGAGGTTGGCAAACAGCATTACGGGGACAACGGCAACGCCCTCGCGGAAGTCCTTTCCGGTAAAACGTGCAAATATATCAATATTAAGCGAAACCAGCAAAAATATAAGCATGGCGCAAATCACAAAGTACTTCATCACCTTTGCAAAAATGGGGCGCGCGTCGGTTTTTTCGGCGTAGGAAAAGAAGAACGGTTCGGCGGCGTAGCGAAACATCTGCACAAAAAGCACCATGAGCACCGCCAGCTTTGCGTTGGCGCCGTACACGCCCAGCTGGTCGAGGGCAAAGGACGGGTCGGCGTAGAGGTGCTTGAACAGCACGCGGTCGAGGTAGTCGTTGGCAATGCCCGGCAAGCCCGCAACGAGCAGGGGCAGCGAATAGACGAGCATCTTCTTGAGCAGCGCCCCCGAAAACGAAAGCTTGACGCCGAAAATGACGGGCAGCAGCAGCGCCAGCGACAGCAAGCTACTCAGGAGGTTGGCGGTGAATATGTAGCCAACGTCCACGCCGGGCGAAAAGAAGCGAAGCAAAAATGAGCCGGGATGCTCCGCAAGGTAGGCGGGCAAAAACGTAAAAAACGCCACGCTGATGAGCACGTAAAACAGCACGTTGAGCAGCTTGAACAGCGCAAACGTCTTTGCCCTGCGCAAAAAGCGCAGGCGGGCAAAGGGGACGGCCGTAAAAGCGTCGATGGCCAGTATGGCCGCCATTTGCAGCACGTAGGATCGGTTGGCGGGGTAGCCCATCCACGCGCTAAGCCCCGAAAGGTTGAGCGCTATCACCCCCAAAAATAGCGCCGACGTGGTGAACAGCGCCAGCATGGAGGTGCTGAAAACCGCGTCGGGGCGCTGACCGGGGCGGGACGAAAAGCGGAAAAAACCCGTCTCCATGCCGTAGGTGAGCAGCACCAAAAGGAAAGTTGCGTAGCCGTAAAACTCCGTGAACACGCCGTACTGCGCCCTGTCGAGCACGCGCGTGTGGTAGGCCACCAGCAGGTAGTTGATGAGGCGGGCAACAATGGTGCTAAACCCGTAAATGGCCGTATCGCCGGCCAAGCGCTTGAGTGGATTCATGCTGTGCAGCTACTTTTTGCGTCATGGCGCCACCAGCGCCCTTGTTCTTCTGTCCGTTTCCAGGTAATCCTCCAGCGATGGCTGCGCAATGAAGTCGTTTTTTTGCAGCCCTTTCTCCACCATTCGGGCAATATCCCGAAAGGCTATTTTACCCTGCAAAAAAGCGTCAACGGCCACCTCGTTGGCCGCGTTGACGGCGCAGGCCGCGTTGCCGCCCATGCTGAGCGCCTCGTAGGCCAGCGCAAGGCAGCGAAATTTTTCCGTATCGGGCTTTTGGAACGTCAGGTTGGGGGTTTGGGCAAAGCTGAAGCGGGGAACGTTGAGCGCCAACCTTTCGGGAAAGCTCAGCGCGTAGGCAATGGGGATGCGCATGTCGGGCGCTCCCAGCTGCGCCTTTATGCTGCCGTCGGCAAGCTGCACCATGGAGTGCACCACGCTCTGCGGATGCACCAGCACCTCTATCTGCTCGGGCTTAAGGTCAAAAAGCCAGCGGGCTTCTATCACCTCAAACCCTTTGTTCATCATGCTTGCCGAGTCGATGGTAACCTTTGCGCCCATGCTCCACTGCGGATGCCTTAGCGCCTGCTCCCTGGTGGCGCACTCAAGGTCGGCGGCGCTTGCGTGCAGGAAAGGCCCCCCCGACGCGGTGAGGTAAATTTTTTCGATGGGGCTGCATTCGCCCGCCAGACACTGAAATATGGCGCTGTGCTCCGAGTCCACCGGAATGATGGCCGCGCCGCTCTGCTTCACCAGCTGCCGGATGAGGTCGCCCGCCACCACCAGCGTTTCCTTGTTGGCCAGCGCCACCTGCTTCTTGGCCTTCACCGCGCCGATGGTGGGCTTGAGCCCCGCAATCCCCACCAGCGCCGATATGACCACGTCCACGCTTGGCAGCTGCACCACCTCGCCCACCGCCTCGCTCCCCGCGTAAACCTTTACGGGGTAGTCGGCGAGAAGCGCCTTCAGCTCGCCGTACTTGGAGCTGTCGGCAACGACCACCGCGTTGGGCTGAAAGCGAACGGCCTGCTGCGCCAACAGCTGCACGTTGCGGTGCGCCGTGAGCGTTTCCACCTCATACCTGTCGGGGTGCTGCGCTATCACGTCCAAGGCTTGCGTACCGATAGAGCCGGTGGAGCCGAGAATGGCAATACGCTTTTTCATTCAAAATACGATGTATTGTTCGGGGTTTACAGGCGTACCGTTGTTCCAGATTTCAAACATCAGCGTGCTGCGCTCCTTGCCGGCGTTGGCAAGGGCGATAATTTCTCCGGCGGTTACGTGTGCGCCCGGCTGCTTAAGGAGCTGCTTGGCATTTTTGTACACGGTAACAACGTTCAAGCCATGCTGAATAGCTATCACGTATCCGTTTTCGATGGTCCATCCGGCGGACACCAGCGTACCCCCAAGGGCAGCCATCACCGCGCTGCCGGGCGCGGCTGCTATACCTACGCCCAGCTGCTGCTCCTGCGGGCTGAAGGCGCTCACCACCTCGCCCCGCACGGGCGGGAAAAAGTGGAGGCTGCTCACGCCTGACGAGCTTTCGTTGGAGCTAAGCATGGTGAGGTTTTGCTGCTCTACCTCCTCCACCTGCCGACGAAACAGCGAGTCGTCGATGGTGTGACGAACTATTATGTCCCGGTAGCGCTGTACTAGGCTTGTGTCGCTAGCGGTTTCTACGTCAACGGGCTCCTGCCCCGACAGTATGAGGTTCAGGTTGTCGTTGTACAGCACCCACCGCTGCACCTTTCGCTCCAGCGAGTCGAGCCGCTGCGCGTTCTGTACAATGTTGCGCCGCGTTTTGCTGTCGGGGTAGCCGGGGATAAATTCGCGCAGCGGCGTAAAGGCGATAAGCGACACCACGGCCGCCACCACCACCAGCGTAATGATGCTGAAAAAGGTAAGGACGTTGAGGCGCGAAAGCCGCATGTGCCAAACTTCGGCATACGTTATATCGTTGTAAATAATAAGCCGGTACTTGCTTCGGAGCTTGCGTATGTAGCGAGATCTTTCTTTCTTTGCCATGCGAAAATAAATAAGGCTAACGGTTGATATGCAGTGGAACAGCGGGCAAATGTACGAAAAATTTCTTCTTCTGCGAAAAACTTTTTCGCTCCGTGCGCTTGGAAATCTTACCTTATTCATCTAATTTTGTATAATTTTTTATGCAAAATTGTATGGAGTACAACTTTTCTGAAGTAGAAAAAAAATGGCAGCAGCGCTGGCGGCAAAGCAAGACCTACCGGGTTGTAGAAGACGAGCGCAAGCCCAAATATTACGTTCTCGACATGTTTCCCTACCCGTCGGGCGCGGGGCTGCACGTGGGGCATCCGTTGGGGTACATTGCCTCCGACATCTACAGCCGCTACAAGCGGCTGCGCGGCTTCAACGTGCTGCACCCCATGGGCTACGACGCCTTTGGGCTGCCCGCCGAGCAGTACGCAATACAAACCGGACAGCACCCGCGCATCACTACCAACGCAAACATTGCGCGCTACCGCGAGCAGCTGGACAAAATCGGCTTTTCGTTTGACTGGGACAGGGAGGTGAGAACCTGCGAGCCGGATTACTACCGCTGGACGCAAAAAACGTTCATCGACCTCTACAACCACTACTACGACGTTGCTGCGCAAAAGGCAAAGCCCGTGGCGGAGCTGGTGGCGGCGTTTGAAAAAAACGGAAACCTCAGCGTCTGCGCGGCGTGCGGCAACCCCGACGCGAAGTTTACGGCCGCCGAGTGGAACGGCATGGATGCGCAGGCGCAGCACCGCACGCTGATGGACTACCGCCTTGCCTACCAAAAGGACGGCATGGTGAACTGGTGCGCGGCGCTGGGCACGGTGCTCGCCAACGACGAAGTGGCCAACGGGCTGTCGGTGCGCGGCGGGCATCCGGTGGAGCGCAAGCTGATGCGGCAGTGGTACCTGCGCATCACGGCCTACGCCGACAGGCTGCTCGACGGGCTAAACCGCGTGGAGTGGAGCGAAAGCCTCAAGGAAACGCAGCGCAACTGGATTGGCCGATCAACAGGCGCCAACGTGCGCTTCAAGGTGCCGAACCTCTCCCCCAATACCTCCCTCGAAGTTTTCACCACGCGCCCCGATACCATTTTTGGGGCAACGTTCATGGTGGTTTGCCCGGAGCACCCCATCTTTTCTCAATTTACGCCGTCGCCGGAGGTGGCCGAGTACGTGAGCTGGGCAAAAAACCGGTCGGAGCGCGAGCGGCAAAGCGAGGTGAAGAACGTGAGCGGAAAGTTCACCGGCCTGTACGCCGAAAACCCGTTCACCGGCAAGCAAATCCCCATCTGGACGAGCGAGTACGTGCTTGCGGGCTACGGCACGGGCGCCATCATGGCGGTGCCCGCCCACGACAGCCGCGACTACGCCTTTGCAAAGCACTTTGGGCTGGAAATTATCCCGCTCATTGAGGGCTGCGACGTGAGCGCGGAGAGCTTCGACGCCAAGGAGGGCGTGATGGTGAACTCCGGATTCCTCAACGGGATGAAGGTGAAGGACGCCATCGCCGCCGCCATAAAAAAGGTGGAGGAGCTGGGCATTGGCGTTGCCAAAGTAAACTATCGCCTGCGCGACGCTACCTTTAGCCGTCAGCGCTACTGGGGCGAGCCTTTCCCCATCTACTACAAGGACAACATGCCGCACACGCTGCCGCCAAGCGCGCTGCCGCTGGAGCTCCCCGCCATAGACAAGTACCTGCCCACCGAAGCCGGCGACCCTCCGCTGGGACGCGCTACGGAGTGGAGGCATGAGAACAAGTACCCCTACGAGCTGAGCACCATGCCGGGCTTTGCGGGCAGCAGCGCCTACTTTATCCGCTACATGGATCCGCACAACAGCGAGCGGCTGGTGGACAAAAGCAAAAACGAGTACTGGCGCAACGTTGACCTCTACATTGGCGGCACGGAGCACGCCACGGGGCACCTGATGTACTCCCGCTTCTGGAACAAATTCCTGTTTGACCTGGGCGAAATATGCGAAGACGAGCCGTTCCAAAAGCTCATCAACCAAGGAATGATACAGGGGCGCTCAAGCTTTGTTTACCGCGTGGTGGGCGCCAATACTTTTGTGTCGCTGGGGCTGAAGGACAAGTACGAGGTGCAGGAAATACACGTGGATATAAGCTTGGTGCAAAACGATGTGCTGGATACCGAAAGGTTTCGGCAGTGGAACCCCGACTACGCCAACGCCGAGTTTATTTTGGAGAACGGGAAATATTTTTGCGGCTGGGCGGTGGAGAAGATGTCGAAGTCGATGTACAACGTGGTCAACCCCGACGACGTGGTGAGCCGCTACGGCGCCGATACGCTGCGCCTCTACGAAATGTTTTTGGGGCCGCTGGAGCTGTCAAAGCCGTGGGATACCAACGGCATTGACGGGGTGCACCGCTTTTTGCGCAAGCTGTGGCGGCTGTTCTACGACAAGCTCGGCAGCTTTGCGGTGAGCGACGAAAAAGCCACGCCGCAGGAGCTGAAGGCGCTGCACAAAATCATCAAAAAGGTGCAGGACGATATTGAGGCGTTTTCGTTCAACACGGCGGTGAGCGGATTTATGATTTGCGTAAACGAGCTTACGGAGCTGCGGTGCAGCAAGCGCGAGGTGCTGGAGCCGTTGGTCGTTTTGCTGGCGCCGTTTGCCCCGCACGTTGCCGAAGAGCTGTGGGAGGCGCTGGGGCACGCCTCCACCGTTTGCGACGCAGCATTCCCCCAGTTCAACCCGGCAATGCTGGTAGAAAGCTCGTTTGAGTACCCCGTTTCGTTCAACGGCAAGCTGCGCTACAAAAAAGAGCTGCCGCTCGGGTTGAGCAAGGAGGAGGCGCAGCAGCTGGTGGCGAGCGACCCAAACACCGAAAAATTTTTGGACGGAAAGCCGCTGAAAAATTTTGTGTACATACCGGGAAAAATAATCAACATCGTATGCTAAGAAAGGGCACGCGCGTTGCGCGCGAATACATCATCATCACCTTTGGGCTGGTCATGTACGTGGTAGGCATCAACCAATTCATGCTGCCCGCCGCCATTGTGGGCGGCGGCGTGAGCGGCGTGGGTGCGCTGTTTTACTACGCCGCCGGCATCCCCGTAAGCTACACCTACCTTGCCGTCAACGTAGCGCTGGTTATTTTGGCGTTTGCCGTGCTGGGGCGCAACTTCGGCATCAAAACCATCTACGGAATTGTGGCGATAACGCTCCTCCTCAAGCTGCTGCCCATTGCCGATACGCCGCACGTGAGCGACCCGCTGCTGGGCGCCATCATCACCGGCATCCTCACAGGGTCGGGCATCGGCATTGCCTTCATGCAGGGCGGAAACGCAGGCGGCACCGACATTGTGGCCATGATCATCACCAAGTACCGCAACATGAGCGTGGGGCGGGTTTTTCTGTACTGCGACCTCATCATCATCGGGTCGTCGTACCTGCTCTACCACAGCATCGAGAAGGTGGTGTACGGGTACATCATCATGGGCATATTTTCGTACTGCGTAGATTTGGTGCTGTCGGGCAACAAGCAATCGGTGCAGGTGTTCATTTTTTCGACCTGCTACGAGGCCATCGCCAACCGCATCATGGGCGAGCAACACCGCGGCGTTACGCTGCTCAACGCCACCGGATGGTACACCAAGCAAGACAGAAAGCTGCTCATGATACTAGCGCGGCGCAGCGAAGCCAACAACATCTACCGCATCGTAAAGGAGGAAGACCCGCGGGCGTTCATCTCGGTGGGCAGCATCATGGGCGTGTTTGGGCAGGGTTTTGACAACATTAAAGTCTCCAAAAAAATAGACCCCACAAAGCTGGTGGAAAAGGCGGTGAAAAAGGTAAAGGGGGAGTGAGGGGTTGAGCAAAACAAGTGTTTTTTCAACGAAGCTAATGCTCCTAATGGACAATTTGAGATAATCCGTACAGCATTATTCATACTCGCGACAATTTGAGCTGCACCCCGCTAAAATTCGGAGCTGAAAATTCCGAATTTTCAGCTGAAATGCGTATCTTTGCAACCGTAAATTAAGCGGTATTCACCATCTAAATTTTTGCGCCATGCTAATCGCCAATCCCCTGTACGATGTTGTCTTCAAGTACATGATGGAGGACAACAGGGTTGCCAAGAAGTTCATCTCCGCCATCATAGGCGAGCAGGTGAAGGAGCTTCGGTTTGCGCCGCAGGAGTACGTTACGCGGCTATCGATGCGGGAGCACACGCACACGGTATGCCGCCTCGACTTTGTTGCCCGCATTCAAACCGGCGCAGGGGAGTACCGTAGCGTTATGATAGAGGTGCAAAAAGCCAACATCTCCACCGACATCATGCGGTTTAGGCAGTACTTGGGCAAGCAGTACCAAAGCGGCGACAACAGCTACGTGGACGAAAGCGGGCGCCTCAACGCCATGCAGATTTACTGCATCTTTGTTCTTGGCGACGGGCTGAACATACCGGGCGTTCCCGTGCTGGAGATCACCCCCGAGGTGAAAGACCGCGTTACGGGCAACCCGCTCGCGGGCGTAAATGCACAGTTCATCAAGAGCCTTCACCACCGCTCGTGGATAGTGCAGGTGCCGGAGCTGCCCGCGCATCGCCGCGACGACGTGGAGAAAATGTTGAGCATTTTTGACCAAAGCAACTGCACCTCGCGCCACATTTTGGATATTCGGGAGGAGGAGGTTCCGGCGCAGTATCGGGAAATACTCCGGCGCTTGCAGCAGGCCGCCTCCACGCCCGACATGCAGGCAAACATGGAAGCCGAAGATTTCCTACTGGAGGCTTTCCGCCTGCAGGAGCGCCATGCTCAAAAGCAGCTGGGGGAAGCCCAAAAAGCGTTGGAGGAAAAGGACAAGGCATTGGAGGAAAAGGACAAAATTTTAGCGGAAAATATAAAAACCTTGGAGGAAAAAGACCAAGCCTTAGCGGAAAGCCGTAAAATCATTGAAGCCCTTGAGCGCCGGCTGCGAGAGGAAAAACCGTGAGGGGGATTGAAAAACCGTGAGGGGGATTATAGTACTACTGTATCACCAACTTAATAGCTTATGCAAAAAATACAAATGATGGCTATTGCCGCCTGCCTTGCCGGCATGTACGCCTGCATCAATCCGGAGCTGCCGAGCAGCGAAGCCGATATTGAAGAATTTGCGCTGCCCGGTATTAGGTGCATAGAAAAAAACATCGGCACAAATGACATCTACATCAAGGTGGAGAACAAGGATTGGCTATCCCTTTTAAGCATCATCCCGCAAATTGAAATTTCCGAAGGCGCCACCATTGCGCCGCCGCCGAATGTAGCGGTTGACTTAAATACCGTAAAGTACGTGGTAACCTCAGAAAACAAGCAATCATCCAAAACCTACACCATCAGCTTAGCGCAAGAGTACACCGGCGACACAATTTTTTTCCCCTTTGAAAGCTGGGAAGTTACCAACGAAGGCTACTCTGCCCCGTGCGACAAGGACTGGAGCAGCGGCAACGCCGGCATAAGCATGGGCTTGGGCATACTCGGAAGGCCACCAATTCCCGCAAGCTACCCGAGCCAAATGGCCACCGAAGGCAAAGTGGGCAACGCCGTAAAGCTGGAAACCAAGCTGGGCGGACGAATTATAGTTGTAGATGTTCCCGTTTGGTCGGGCAACTTTTTTTGGGGAAGCTTCAACACGGGCAAGGCTTTGACAAGCCCGCTGGAGGCAACGGAGTTTGGGCGCAGCTACAAGCGCAAGCCGCGCTGCGTACAGGGCTACTACAAGTACCGCGAAGGCGAAGGCAAGTACAACGACAACGGCACGTTAATTGACCGCGCCGACTCGTGCAGCATCTACGCCGTGTTTTACCGCGCCGATCAGGGCGACAGCGAAATAACGCTCACCGCCTACGACGTCAACACTTCGCCGCGCATTCTTGCCCGCGCAGACCTTACCGACGGCTCGCCAACCGAAGGCGACGGCTTTCACGAGTTCAGCATAGAGTTTAGCTACAAGGCGGAGCCGGATTTTGCAAACCACAAGTACAAGCTGGCCATAGTATTTTCGTCGAGCGCGCGCGGAGGAACGGCAAAGTACGCAAACGGGATGCCTACCAAAACAGCGCTCTACGCCGGCAAGGTGGGCAGCACGCTTGTGGTGGACGAGGTGAAAGTAATCAACTATTAAAGGAATGAAAGAATGAAGCGCGCATACTCATTTTTACTGCTCTTTTTGCTCGCGCAGGGCGGTTTTTCGCAGGAAAAGTCGTGGGGCGATTTTGACTTCAAGATAAAGGCGGGCGCCAACATTGGCGGTACAGCCCCAATGGGCATTCCGGCGCAGGTGAGGGAAATTAAATCGTTCAACCCGCTGGTGTCGCTCGGCATCGAAGCCGACGTGGTGCGCTGGCTCAACGCGCAGTGGGGCGTTTCGTCCGGCGTGAGGTTTGAGAACAAGGGCATGACCTCCGTTGCTCGCGTAAAGGAGTACGCCCTGCGCCTGCGTACACAGGAGGGCGAGATGTCGGGCTTGTTTACCGGCGAGGTGGAAACGAAGGTGAAAAACGGCTACCTCAACATTCCCCTTGCGGTGCACTACCGCCTGCCGGCGGCGCTCAGCGTGCGGCTGGGAGGCTACTATGCCTACCTGCTCGACCCTTCGTTTACCGGAGCTGCCTACGCGGGGCACTTCAGGCAGGGCAAACCCGGATTTGAGAGCAACATGGAGATGACAGAGCCTTCGCGCTACGATTTTTCGAGCGAGCTGAGCAAGCACGATTTCGGCCTGCTTGGGGGCGTGGAGTGGAACGCCTTCCGCCACCTGCTGGTTTCGTTTGACCTCAGCTGGGGGCTGCACACCATTTTTGTGAAAAATTTTACCGGCATCAGCTTCCCCATGTACAACGTGTACGCGAATGTATCCTTTGGCTACCACTTTTGATTTTTACCGGCCGCCTGTCTTTCCGCCCGCCCTGCGAGCTTCGTCCGCCCGCGCCTGCGCCCACGGCATGACCAACGCCGGCGCCTGCTCCCGCGATAGCAACGTCGCCATGTGCAGCATGTAGGGCTCCACGTGGGCAAAAAACATCCTGTAGCCTTCGCACAGCGCATTTTTATTTTTTTCGCCGTCGGCGCTAAGCTCAAACCGGTGCTTGGGGCACTCGCCGCGGCAGGCAAAGTAGTAGCGGCAGCGGAGGCACTCGCGCGGAAGCCCGTTGCGCTTATCAACGCCAAACTTGAACTGCTGCGGCGACGCCAGCATTGCCGTCAGGTCGTCGTGCTGCAGGTTGCCCAGCTTGCGCTCGGGGTAAACAAAGTGGTCGCACGAGTAAACATCGCCGTTGTGCTCCACCGCCAGCGCGCTTCCGCAGGTTTCGGCAAACGAGCACAGCCCCGGCGGTGCGCCAACCCACTGCGCCAGCGCCACGTCGAACAGCTGCACGTAGTAGCGCCCAACGTCGGAGAGCACCCACTCGTCGAAAATATCGCACATAAATTCCCCAAAGCCTTTTGCCGAAACGCTCCACGGCGCAAGGTGCGACCCCTCTGCGCCCGGCGCAACAATTGCCTCGCGCCCCCCCTCGCCAACGCTGACCGTATGCTCCAGCGCAGGCAGCAGCTGCATAAACCGGCTGCCGATGGACTTCAGAAACCGGTAAACCTCTACGCCGCGCCCCTCGCTCAGGTTGCTCACCACGCTCAGCGTGTTGTACTCCACCCGCAGGCGCGACATCAGCTCCACCGCCTGCATCACCCTGTCAAACGAAGGCCTGTCGCCGTGCGTGCGGCGGTGGGCGTCGTGAATATCTTTTGGCCCGTCGATGGAAATGCCCACCAAAAAGCTGTGCGACCTGAAAAACTTGCACCACTCCTGCGTTACCAGCAGCCCGTTGGTTTGCAGCGCATTTTCGATTTTTTTCCCGCAGGCGTACTGCCGTTGCAGCTTCATGGCGAGGCGAAAAAAATCCAAGCCTGCCAGCAGCGGCTCGCCGCCGTGCCACACAAACGTTACCACCGGCGAGGAGCACGACGCTATGTAGCGCTCAACGTACCGCTCCAGCAGCTCGGCGCTCATCTTCGGCTGACGACGGTTGTAGAGCTCGGCTTTGTCCAAGTAGTAGCAGTAGCGGCAGGCGAGGTTGCACGCCGAGCCAACCGGCTTGACCATGGTAGAAAAATCGGCCGGTGCGCTGTACCTGAGGGCGTCGGCATACGTAATAGCGGGCTTGTAAGGCATAAGAATATTAGGTTAGCGGAAAATAATAAGCGCAAAGTAAGCAATTTTTACCGGAATAAATCACGCAAAAAGCGCCATTTTTACGCGCGATATAAAAGTTGCTCCGGCCTAATGCTGTGCGCACAGCCGAAGTGCCCTTTTGGGCAAGCCTTGTAGCCGTGCAGCCCGCAGGGGCGGCAGGCGGGCGGCGGCGTAGCCTCCACCACGCGGGCGCCCTGCGCAAGGGGGGCAAAACCAAAGGCGGGCGTTGTGCTGCAAAAAACGGCGGTGGTGGGCGCGTTCATAGCCGACGCGATGTGCAGCGGGGCGGAATCGTTTACGTAGTTCATGGCGGCGTCGCGCATGAGCGCCGCCGATTGCAGAAAGCTGAGCTGCCCGGCGAGGCTTGCGGCGCGTCCTCCGCTCTGCCGCGCGAGCTGCTCGCAGAGAGAGGCGTCGCCGCCGCCGCCAAGAAGGTAGATAGCTTTGTCGCTGCCGGTGAGCGCAATGAGCTCCGCCCACTTTTCGGGGGGAAGCTGCTTGGTAAACCACACGGAGGCGGGCGAAATGGTAATGTAGGGCTTGCCCTTGAGGCGCTCTACGCTGCCGAAGTCTGCCGGCTGCGGGTACAGCTTGGGCATTTCAAAAGCTTGGTCGGTGAGGTGGGCAATGAGCATGAGGTTACGCTGCACCTCGTGCAGCCCGCCGCCTATTTGGTGCGCAACGCGCTTGCCGTAAAAGAGCGACAGCGGATTTTTGTCGAACCCCACAACGCTTTTTGCCCCCGCCAGCACGCTAAACAAGCCCGTGCCGGCAAAGCGTTGCAGGTTGACCACCACGCTGTACCGCTCGCGGCGCACCTTGCGCAGCAGCGCGAGGAGATGGCGGTATTTTTTCTTCCTTTTGTCCCAAATCCACAGCTTGCCCACGTGCGGATGTCCCGCGAGCAAGCCTTCGTTGCCCTTGCGCAGCATCACGTCAACCCGGGCGTTGGGGTAGAAGCGGTGCAGCTTCTCCACCAGCGGCGTGGCAAGTATCACGTCGCCAATAAAGGCGGTTTGTATCAGCAGGATTTTCATGCAGGTGGTGGAGTTGCTGCGAGCTTACGGCTCATGCCCGACTTGAGGCTGCAAATTTTTTGATGTTGTCCATAAAATCGTCGAACAAAAACTCCGTATCCACAGGCCCGCTCGAGGCTTCGGGGTGAAACTGCACGGAAAAAAACGGCTTTGACTTGTGGCGAATACCCTCGTTGGTGCCGTCGTTCAGGTTTACGAAGTAGGGCTCCCACTCGGCTCCGAGGTTGGAGGGGTCAACGGCGTAGCCGTGATTTTGCGAGGTGATTACGGCGGTGTTTGTTCCCACCTTCAGGGCGGGTTGGTTGTGGCTGCGGTGTCCGTACTTGAGCTTGTAGGTGGTGGCGCCCGCCGCCAGCGCAAGCAGGTGGTTGCCCATGCAGATGCCAAAAACGGGCTTGCCCGCTGCCATGCCCTTTTTTATGTTTTCAATGGTAGGGCGGCACATTTGCGGGTCGCCGGGACCGTTGGAGATCATAACGCCGTCGTAGCGGAGCGCGGTAAAGTCGTAGTCCCACGGCACGAGCGTTACGGTGGCGTCGCGCTTGAGCAGGCAGCGGATAATGTTGTACTTGCAGCCGCAGTCCACCAGCACAACGCTGTACTTGCCGCTGCCGAACGTTTTGACGGTTTCTGTGCTTACCTGCGCCACGAGATTTTCCCTGTTGGGGTCAAAAAATTCGGCAGGCTCCTTTTCCCCGTCCGGCGCTACCTTGCCGAGGAGCGCGCCACGCTCGCGGATAATCTTGGTGATTTCGCGGGTGTCCACGCCGTAAATTCCCGGTACATCGTGCTCCTTGAGCCATTGGTCGAGGCTTTTTACGGCATTCCAGTGGCTATGCTCAAAGGAGTAGTCCGATATGACGAGCGCCTTGATGTGGATGCGGTCGGACTCAAAAAAGAGCGGAATGCTGCCCTCCGCCTCGTCGCGCGGCACGCCGTAATTTCCAACCAGCGGGTAGGTGATGACCAGAATTTGCCCCGCGTAAGACGGGTCGGTGAGGCTTTCGGGGTAGCCTATCATGGCGGTATTGAAAACCACCTCGCCGGACACGGAGCGCTCGGCTCCAAAGCTGTAACCTGTAAAACGGTGGCCGTCTTCAAGTATCAGGTGAATTTTTTTATGGTTTGGCATAGCTTGTGGGGACGTTATAGCTTTTCGAGTTACTGCCTGCGGCCAAGGAGCAGCCTTTGCTCGCAGCGGCTACCGCAGGGCGCCGCAAAGATACGCATTTTTTTACTTTTGCAAAATTCGCAATAGCGGCGGCGGTGCATTTGGCTACGCCGATTTTCAATTCAAATTGTCGCGAGAGGTAATAGTGAGGGATTTTTGAGGAGTTTTGATGGAGTTTTGATGGAGTTTTGAGGAATTTTTGATGGAGTTTTTGAGGAATTTTTGATGGAGTTTGATGGAAAACATTCCGTCTTCCCCCTCTCTTGCATCCCGTAGGGTAGGGTGTTCAGAAAGCACGAAATTTTTCTTCCGAAAATTGAGCTGAAAAAGGAGGTAGCGAAAACCTCATTTTCACCTAATTTCTCAAAACAAAACCACCTCAGTAGCAAAAGTATATGAGGCGAACAATACCTCATTACCTCATTGTTCGCTCGCAGCATCGCTCTATGAGGTTAATGAGGTTGGGTGTAGGTGGCATATTTCATGGCTACTGAGGTGGTTTTGTTTTGAGAAATTAGGTGAAAATGAGGTTGTTGAGGCAATTGATTTAGGTAAAAATCAGCAAAAAAAATTTCGTAGAAATTTGAGAATGAGATTATTGATGCAATTATTTTGGCAAAAATCAGCGGAAAAATTGCGCAGGTTTGCACACCCTACCCGTAGGGGATTAATAAAAAGCGCCGAAATTGAAGCCCTACGGACAATCGTAGCAAAACTCGGCGAAGCAAATTGTAGCAAAGCTCGGCGCAACATCGTACAATATAACGCTAGCATTTTTTTCAACAGCTCGCCTTTTCCTGCCAAAAATAGGGTATCTTTGCGCCTCAACTATGATTCGCCGATAATTCTTCAAAAAAAAATCTCAAGCATGAAAAAAACATTACTCCCAATTGCTTTTGCGGCAGCCTGCCTGCTCGCCGTATCGTGCAGCAAGGACGACGACGACCAAGAGCCCACCGCCGAAACGTACACCATCGACTTTTCAGACCTTACGCTGGCAAAAGATAGCTTCTGGAACGGCAGCAACGGCGGCGGAAAGTTCAGCAGCGGCCGGGGCGTTTTCCTGAACAGCTATGAAGCCGAGTACGGCTCATGGGGCGGTTTTGCCTACTCCAACCGAAACGATACCTCTGCAAGCGGTTTTACCGCCCAATTTGACGTATATACTTCCACCCCAAGCGGCAAGGGTATTTTTGCCGTTGGCTACATGGATACCTATACGCCCGCCATCCCCACCATAACGTTTGCGGAGCCGGTCGCGCTCAAAAGCGCAGAATTTGCGCTCAACGCATACGCCTACAAAATCATAAGGGACGGAGACGAGGTGGTACCTGCAAAGAAATTTACGGCGGAAGACTGGTACAAGATTACCGTCAAAAGCGTTGACAGCAGCAACGTGGCGTCGGATTCGCTGGAGGTGTACCTCGCCGACTTTCGCGACGGGAAAAGCGTACTCATTGACCGCTGGACTGAGTTCAGCCTTGCCCCCCTCAAGGGGAACAAGCTGACCTTTGAGGCGAGCAGCACGGATAACGGCGAATGGGGAATGAATACGCCCGCCTATTTTTGCATTGATAATATAGCGCTAAGTAAAGAGTGAATAAGTACCCGGGACGGGAATCGAACCCGTACGAACATTGCTGTTCACAGGATTTTAAGTCCTGCGTGTCTACCTATTCCACCACCCGGGCAGCAAAATGAGGGTACAAATGTAGCAAAAATTCCCAAATTGTAGCGCACATGGCCGACGTTGGGAGCACTTTCAGGCTGTAAGCCGCGCCCCATCACTCCTTCAGGCGTACATCCCCCGTGCTGTGGTCAACGGTGAGGCGGGTGTTTTTCAGCACCTTGTCAAATACGTTGGCGCACATTAGCGCCTGCGGAGAGCCTTGATAAAATTCGCCGTCGCACATTACCCACACCCTGTCGGCGAGCTTGAGCGCAATGCTCATGTCGTGCGTGGAGAAGAGCACGGCGCGGCGTTGCTCCTGCGCCAGGCGCTTTAGCAGCAGCACCACCTCGTAGCGGTTGGGCAGGTCTAAGAACGCCGTAGGCTCATCGAGCACCATCACGGGGGCGTCCTGCGCCAGCGCACGCGCTATCATTACCCGCTGACGTTCGCCGTCGCTCAGGCGCGAGGCGTCGCGCCATGCGTACGCCTCCATGCCCACCATCGCCAGCGCCTGCACAACCACCTCCCTGTCCTTTTGCGAAAGCGTGCCAAACCAGCCCGTGTAGGGGTAGCGTCCGAGCGAAACGAGGTCAAATACCTTGAGGTTTCCCACCTTTACGTTGTCGGTCGAGACGTAGCTGACGAGCGTTGCCAGCGTGCGCAGCGGGTAGCGGCGTATGCTTTTTCCGAGGAGGTGCACGGCGCCGCCCAGCGGCGGTTGCAGCCCCGTAACGGTGCGCAGCAGGGTGCTTTTTCCCAGCCCGTTGCGCCCCAGCAGCGCCACGAGCTCCGCCCTGTTTGCCGCTGCCGAAAAGGCGGGGAAAATCTCCCTCGGGGCGCCGCTTGCGGCGTAGCCTATACGCAGGTCGGTCAGCGCTATTGCAGGTTGTGCTTGGTGCGCCATGCTACACTACTTTTTGGTTACGCATGATGACCAGAATAGCTATCGGGACGCCCAGCAGCGAGGTTACGGTGTTGATGGGTAGCGAAGTTTCGTAGCCCGGGAGGGACGAAATCATGTCGCACAGCAGCATCACCGCCGCTCCCATCAGCATGGTGACGGGCAAAAGGTATCGGTGGTCGGCTTCGCGGATGATCATTCTCGCCACGTGCGGCGTTGCCACGCCGATAAACCCAATGGGGCCGCAAAAGGCGGTTGCCGTTCCGGTGAGCATGGCGGCGGTGAGCATGATGATGAGGCGGCGTTTCTTTACGTTGTAGCCGATGCTGCGGGCGTAGCTTTCGCCCAGCATCAGCGCGTTGAGCGTTTTGACGGACAGCAGCGCAAGCAGGCTTCCGGCAAGCGCCACGGCCAGCAGCACGCGCAGCTGCGCGGAGGTTACGTTGCCCAAGCCGCCCATTGTCCACAGCACGTAGGATTTGAGCGCAGCCTCGCGGCTAAAGTATTGCAGCACGCCAATGACAGCCGACGTTGCGCTGCCTATCATCACCCCCATAATGAGCACCGCCATGATGTCGCGCACGCGCAAGGAGATGGCCAGCATGATGAGCATAACGACCGCCGCGCCGGCGCAGGCCGCTACGGCGTAGCCCATGCTTGCGAGCAGCGCGCCAACCGCTGTTGCGCTCCACATGGAGCGCCCCATGACAAGCAGCGCAACCCCCAGCCCCGCTCCCGAGCTCACGCCCAAAATGTAGGGGTCGGCGAGCGGGTTGCGAAACATGGTTTGCATTTGCAGCCCGCTTACCGATAGCGACACGCCAACCAGCAGCGCCACCGCAGCTTTGGGAAGCCGGTAGCTGAGGATGATATGCGAAAGGTGCGATGATTCTGCGCCCGTCAGCGCGCGCCACGCCGTGGAGAGCGGTATGGGCTCCGAGCCCAGCAGCACGTCGGCAACCAGCAGCAGCAGCGTTAGCGCCGCCAGCGCGGCGCCAACAACAGCTACCTTTCTATTGCGCTGTGAGAGGTGCATGGGGCAGGCTATCTTCTGTTTTTTTGCAGCTGTTGCTGCCTGCGAGCCACTTCCTCGAGCTTGGACTGAAAGCGCGATTTCTTCACCGGTTTTTTGCTGTTGGCCTTCATTCGCGCGTGCAGCTTATCCTCGTTGACCAAGCGGCGCGTGGCAAAATTT
This sequence comes from Prevotellaceae bacterium, assembly GCA_031290835.1. Lineage (GTDB taxonomy): Bacteria > Bacteroidota > Bacteroidia > Bacteroidales > UBA932 > JAITMY01. The sequence goes on along the minus strand of JAISLN010000104.1, from coordinate 5,455 downwards.
TGTCCTATGGTAATGAGGTTGGAGAGGCAGTAGTAGTAGCTCAACCCCGCAGCGTAGCTGTTGAACCAAAAGAGCATCATGGCGGGCATGAGGTAGAGCGTCATAAACTTCATTCCGGGCATCCCCGTATCGGGCGTTTGCGCCATGCTCATGCGCGACGACACGAAGAGCGCGGCTGCCATGAGCAGCGTAAACAGGCTGATATGGCTGCCGTAAAACGGAATAGAGAACGGCAGGCTGAGGATGGAGTCGAAACCCGAAAGGTCGTCGGCCCAGAGGAAAGGTTGCTGCCGCAGCTCAATAGAGGCCGGAAAAAACCGGAACATGGCTATCAGTATCGGGAACTGAATGACGATGGGCAGGCAGCCACCCATAGGGCTTGCACCGGCTTTTTTGTACAGCGCCATCGTTTCCTGTTGCTTTTTCAGCGCGTCCTCCTTCTTGGGGTACTTTTGGGCTATTTTGTCCACATCCGGCTTCAGCAGGCGCATTTTTGCCGACGAAATGTAGGACTTGAAGGTCAGCGGAAACAGCAGCAGCTTGATGACGATAGTGAGGATGAGAATAATGACGCCATAGCTTGCGATATACTTGCCCAGCAAATCAAAAATGGGGATAACCAGCAGCCTGTTAATCCAGCCTATAATCCATCCGCCCAGCGGCACCAGCTTGTGGAAGTTGCTTTCGTACGACTTGAGCGTGCTGTAGTGGTTGGGGCCAAAGTAAAGCGCCATTGGCAGGGTTTGGTCGCGCTGCGCCGCTATCGGCAGCTGCACGTTGGCCACGTAGCGCTTGAGCAAATGCTCGCGGTTGTCGGGCTTGTAGGTAACGTAGCCCGTGTAGGCGCCGTAAAAGCTTTCGCCCTTGGCAACCAGAATGGAGGAAAAAAATTGCTGCTTGAACGCTATCCACTGTAGGCGCGTTTTCACGGTTTCCTCCTTACTCCCATCTCCCAGCCCCAACTCCTCAATGCTTGCCTCGCCGGGGTAGCTGTAGGCAACCGTGCTGTAGTTATTTTCGTTGTCAAACGCTTTTTCCTGCTGAAAAGCGCTGTACGACCACAGCAAGTCGGCGTTGGTAACGTTGGTGAGCCCTGCCAGCTTGAGGTTGAAATCGACCATGTAGGAGGCTTTGCGCAGCGTATATTCGTAGTCCATATACTGCCCTTCGCCCAGCTGCAGGCGCATCACAAAGGTGTAGGCGCTATCGCCTTCCGCCAGCGCGTAGGAGTGCTCGCCGGTTTGCGGCGCAAAGTCAAAGTCGGAGGTGGTAAAGTTGCGGCTGTCGTTGGTGTAAAAGGTAAGCGCAAAATCGTTCTTATCTCCCTCAAAAAGCACCAGCGGCTGATTGTTGTACGACTGATAATTTTTGAGCCTCACCGAGTACACGCGCCCGCCTCGGTTGGTCAGCGTTACGGCAATCACATCGTTTTCAATGGTGTAAAATTGTTGCTCTCCCTTTGCGGGCGTTTGTAGGTCATTGGCGGGCAGCGCGTTGGTTTGCTCGGCTATTGCGCCGGAGGGCGCTGCGGAAAGCGGCGTCGCGGCGTTGCTGCCGTAAGCTCTTTCGGCTGCGCCATTTACCGCCGCTATGGAGTCGAGGCGATGCTTCTCCACCGCGTACTTTTCGGATTGTTTTGATGTGTAGTAGCTAAAACCAATGAGAATAGCCCCAATAGCAAGGAAGCCGTAAAACGTGTTTCTATCCATTTACTTTGTTTTGTGTTATTTATTTATCCTTAATCTTTAATCTTTTACATTCCTAAGCAGGGCTAATTTTTGCGTTACCACCGACAGCTCTTTCCGCGCCTTTTCAATGTTGTTTTTCACCTCCTGCACCAGCTTTTCGGCATTTTTTGACCGGGCAAAAAAGCCGATATTATTTTCCCACAGCTGAATGTCATTCTTCAGGCGCTTGAGCTGTTGCTCCAGCTTTTCGCGCTCATGCGGCATTTGCCGCCCGTGCTTGTCGGCAGACGACGCTATCCGCGCCTTGAAGCTTATCAGCTGACGGTCGGCGTCGCTAACGTGCAGGGCTTCAAACAGCGCATCAATAGCAGTGCGGTACTCCTTCTGCAGGCGCTCCTTGTGCTTCATGGGGACGTAGCCCACCTCGCTCCAGCGCTGCTGAAACTCCTTGATTGCCGCAAGGTTGTCGGAAGGATTATCGGAGGTAACAAATTTTTTAATTTCGCCTATCAGCTCTTCCTTTTTCTTCAAATTTTCGTCGTAGCGGGCGTCTTGAGTGGCAAAGTACTCTTTTTTGCGGTCAAAAAACTTGTTGCACGCCGCGCGAAACCGCTTCCATACTGCGTCGGAATGCTTGTGCGGCACAGGGCCGACAGCTTTCCACTGCGCCTGCAGCTTCACCAACTCGTCGGTCGTTTTTTTCCACTCATCGCTTTCGGAGAGCAGCTCGGCTTGGGCGCACAGCTCCAGCTTTTGCTGAAGATTATTCTGCATTTCGGCCTTTTGTTCGGAGAAAAAGACGCGGCGATTTTCAAAAAACGTGGTGCACGCCGCGCGAAAGCGGCGATAAATTTTGGCGCTTTCCTTGCGGGGCGCTGCGCCGATGGTCTTCCACATTTTCTGCAAATCAAGCAGCAGCTGCGTTTTTTCGTTCCACTCCTTCATCAGCACGGTGGGCGTGGTGTGCAGCTCCTCCGCTTTTTCGCACAGCACCTGTTTTAGCGACAGGTTGTTTTGTTGCTCCACCTTCAGCTGTTCAAAGTAGTCTGTGTGCTTCTTGTTTATCTGCGTGGTTACGCTCCTGAAGCGCTCCCACAGCGGCTCCCGAAATTCCGCCGCCACGGGGCCAATATCGCGCCATTGCTCGTGGTACTTTTGCAGCTCACGAAAAGCCTTTACCACATCTTGCCTGAGCAGCAGCTCCTCCGCCTTTTCGCACAGCAGCTGTTTCAGCTCAAAGTTCTTCTTGAAATCAAGCTCGCGCAGCTCCTTGTTTATTTTTACCACGTCGTAGAATTTCTCCACGTTGTAGTTATACACATCCCACACCTCTTTTTGCTTGGGCTGCGGCACCGCACCGATAGCCCGCCAGCGCGATTGCAGCTGTTTGAAGTCGCTGAATATAACGTTAAAGTCGTCCTGCCGCTCCAGCAGGCGCTTCAGCTCCTCTATGACGGCCAGCTTGAGGGTAAGGTTGGCTTCGCGCTCCTGTTCCAGCTTTTCCGCCTGCTCGGCGCGCATTTGCTTGTACTTTGCAAACAACTCTTTCAGGCGCACCTCCAGCCCGTCGTCAGGCATAACAAAGGCTTCGTCGCTGTCGTTTTGCGCTGCAAATTCGCGGCGCAGGCGCTCTTGCTCCAGCGCAAATTTTTTGTAGAACGCCACCTTAATGGCCTCCACCTCTCCTTTGAGGTTTTGCACCGAATTTTCGTTCAGCAGCTTGGCCAGCGCATCAAGCAGCGCCGGACGTTCCAAAGCATCGTAGGCGTTGGCGTGCGCCGCCGCCGTTTCTGCATCAGCATCAGCATCAGCGTCCGTATCGTCAATATTTTCGTGGTCTTCTATTTGCAGCTCATCCGACGATGCTGCCAGCTGCGTTTCCTCATCCGAAAAATCAACCGAATCTTGCGGCTGAACGTCGGCATCCTTGTTTTCAAAATCCTCGTTATGAATACTTTGAGATTCCATAAGTAAATTATTATGCTTTAATGTGCGTAATTAGAAACCTGCAAATATAGCATTTTTGCGTGGCATACACGAATTTTCCCTAATTTTTACATTTTTGCAGATTCAGCATCTCAATTACAGCTTTGTTGGGCAAAGATGAGAAAAGATTTTTTTAGGAAAATAAAAAAAATACTTTATCACAGCCCTGCTTCGTCCGGACTTCCGACTTTCTTCAAGCTGCACTTCACCTCCTTGCCGGCAAAAGCCACCGCCATCAGCATCACCTCGCGGTCAAGGTAAGCCTCGTAATATTTCCGGTCGCAAATTTGCGACATGGCCTCACCCAGCAAAGACTCTATGCTCTTTTCGGCATGATATTTTACCTCCGCCACCACCGTCAGCTCCGATTGACGCCACACCGCGTCGATACGGCCGATGTTGGTCAGCACCTCGCCGTGAATATCAAAACCAAGCGTTCTCATCAGCAGCAAAAACAGCGAATGGTAGTATTTCTCGTTTTCGACGTGAAGAATATTCGGTATGTGCGCCAGCAGCAGGCGGAGGTTTTGCTCCAGCGCCGAAGCGTCGCCAGCGCGTATTTGCTTTTGCATGTCGGCAATCAGGCGCTGCATTCTTTCCACGGGGTAGTGGCTGTAGGCGTTTACCAGATGCTCAAGGAATGATTTCCGTACTTCTTCGTTCGGTATTCCGAGCGTATACTGGGGAGTGCCCAACGATGACTCCTTGCGCTTGACGGTAAGATAGCCCGTTTGAAACAGCAAGGGTATTTCATTGATGCAGAGCGGGTCATAGCTGTCAAATGAGCCTGAGCCGACCTCTACCGGCCTCAGTACCGGCTCCAGCTGATCGCGCTTTTTCAGGATTTCTATCAAGAACGTTGGCGTTGCCGTACGAAACCAGTAGTTGTTAAATTCTCTGTTGCGGAAAAACGACAAGGTCGAAAACGGATTATATACCGATGCTTTGCCGTCCCACGAATAGCCGGTGTACCACACTTTAATTCTGTCCAGCAGCTCGCTTGTACTCAGGCTGTTGTCGCGGGCTACAATATCAATATATTCAGAAAAATAGCTTTCGAGCTCCTCCTGCGTGTAGCAGCATATTGAGCCGTAATCCATGTTCAGCGTAATATCATCCAAATTGTTCAGCGCCGAAAAGACCGACAGCCCCGAAAATTTCGATACGCCCGTCAGGAAAATGAACTTGATATAATCATCGGAGGCTTTCAACACTTGATAAAAATCATGGAGAATACTTTTATTGGCATCTAATGTTTCAGGATTAGACAAATGGTCAATAATGGGCTTGTCGTATTCATCGACAAGAACGACCACCTGTTTTCCGGAAGACAGCGCAATTTTTTTGATTAATTCCGCAAATTTGTCGGGCAATTCGGTTTTCTCAATAGTAATACGATGTTTCGTCGCTACTTCTTTCACAAAATCAGCTAATGAGTTGCTTAATGCTTCGGAGGTATTGTTGGCTATTGAGCCGAAGTCGAGCCGTATCACCGGATGCGGCTGCGTCCAATCCCACTTGTCGTAGATGTAAAGCCCTTCAAACAACTCTTTCCGTCCGCTGAATAAGGCGTCCAGCGTGCTCACAAGCAACGATTTCCCAAAACGGCGCGGACGAGACAGGAAGTAAATGCTGCTGCCATCGTCAATCATTTTATAGATGTGCTCGGTCTTGTCAACATACACAAAACCGTTTGTCCGCAACTTCGAAAACGACTGTATGCCTACCGGTAATTTCTTCTTCATGACGGTACTATTTTTGCAATAAAGATACTGTTTTTA